>CABUHM010000063.1:0-7027 GCA_902491355.1 uncultured Eubacteriales bacterium | reverse complement strand
CAAACGGCGCCCGACGCGGGGCTTCGCATGTACCCCGAACCCGCATTTTACCGAACCGAAAGCATGACCAACCGCCGAACGCACCGCAAAAAATATTGACAAGCATCCAAGGTTATGCTACAATGCAGGCAGAAGCGTGTGACACTGTTGCCATAAGGAGTTTACCATGAATAACAATGCCAAAAAAGCCATAAAGGTCGCCGCCGTCGCCGTCGGAACTGCCGCCGCGGCATCGGTTTCGGCATATCTGACGACCGGATATCTGGTCAACACCGCTCTGGATCGCGAAATGCCGCGGGCAATGAAAAAAGCCGAACGGCTGATATCGGGCGGAAAAATCAACAATGCCTTTTTGAGCGCCCTGCAGGTCGCCTCGGAAAAATTAGCCGACACACCGAACGAAACGGTGGAAATATTCGCGCACGACGGCGAAAAGCTGGTCGGACACTTTATTCCCTGCAAAAACCCGAAAAGAATCGTCATCGCCGTTCACGGCTGGCGCTCGTCGTGGCATAACGATTTCGGCTTGGTCGCGGATTACTGGCACGAAAATCAGTGCAGTGTACTCTATGTGGAGCAGCGCGGACAGAACAACAGCGGCGGAAAATATATGGGCTTCGGCTTGACCGAGCGCTTTGACTGCCTGGACTGGATCCACTGGGTCATAGACCGTTGCGGCAACGAATTGCCCATCTACCTTGCTGGCGTCTCCATGGGCGCAACGACCGTGCTGATGGCGGCAGGACTGAATCTCCCGCCGAATGTGCACGGCATCATGGCAGACTGCGGCTTCACATCGCCGAGCGCCATCTGGAAGCATATCGCAAATAAAAATCTGCATATCGGCTTCGGCGTGCGCGGTATCATCGCCGACGCCATGTGCAAGCAGAAGATCTCCATGGGCACGGAGGAATATTCCACCGTTGACGCCATGAAGGTGACCAAGATTCCCGTCTTTTTGGTGCACGGAACCAATGACCATTTCGTTCCCGTGGAAATGTCCTATCAGAACTATGCCGCCTGCAACGCACCTAAGGAGTTGCTTGTCGTTCCGACGGCAGACCACGGCATGAGCTATTTCGTGGAACCGAGGAAATACGAAAGAATGGCAAAGGCGTTCTGGGAAAAGTACGACACCGTCACACCGGGCGCAGAATGACCGCCGATTTTTCGCATTCGCCAAATAAATTACACAAACAAAATGGGACTACAGCAAAGCGATCACTGCTGTAGTCCCTGCTTTTTATGGGTTTTTCAAATCATACACTCATCCGACAAACGGAAGGTGCGTCGTCCCGTTACAGATTGACGGAAATGACCTGATTCTGCTCCACGGAAGCGAATGCCGCTTCAATGACAGACAGAACGCGAAGCATCTGTGCATGCGTCACAAGCTGGGTCTCCTTGCCGTCAATGGCGGCGGTAAAGTTGCGGTAGTAATCGTGCACATCGGACACGGGACGCTCCAGCTCATAGGAATCCACCGTCACGGCATCACGCGGCGCCATGGTCTTGGTGAGACCTGCGGCGGTCTGCACGGGGATCACTTCGCTCTCGTGCCAGTGCTTGCACTTCACGACCTTGCACTTCTCGCGCCAGTCGGAGATCAGCGCAGTGCCCTTCTCGGCACGCATGTAGAAACGGGGCATTGCGATAAAGTTCAGCGTGCCCACCTCGATCAGCGCGGTCGCGCCGTCCTCAAAGGTCAGGTACAGCTTGCAACCGTCGTCCACCTCTTTGTTCGTGATGTGATCGAACTGGCAGTAGACATGGGTCACCTTGCCGTCCATGATCTGAAGGATCTGGTCGATGAGGTGAACGCCCCAGTCGTAAAGCATGCCGCCGCCGTGCTCCTTTTCGCCTCTCCAGTCACTGGGGATGCCGCGGGAGCCGTGAATGCGGGATTCGATGTTGATGATCCGACCGATCTCGCCGCTGTCGTGCAACTGCTTCATTGCCAGATAGTCCACGTCCCAACGACGGTTCTGATGGACGCTGAACAGACGGTGATTGCGGTTTGCGCAATCGATCATATCCTGCAGATCCTGCACGGAAAGCGCGACCGGCTTTTCGCAGATGACGTTTTTGCCGGCATCCAGCGCCGCCATAACAACTTCCTTGTGCGAATCGTTGGGGATGGCGACCGTGACCATATCGATGGACGGGTCGCTCAAAAGCTCCTCGCGGGAGCTGTACGCACGGATGCCCCGGCTGCGGGCAAGCTCACTGCGTTCTTCTTTAATGTCGTAGATTCCGGCAAGATTGCACACGTCGCTCTCAAGCAAATGCTGAGTATGCCAACCGCCCATTCCGCCGTAACCGATGACTGCTGCATTCTTTTTCATGAATCATACCTCCTGTGGCGATCCGATCCGGTCGCCGAGCCATTCAAGTTGAGATATTGTAACATAGGGAATTACCCTTGTCAAGGCATTTCCGAAAATCTTTTACCGATAATTTTGCCGAATTTCGGCAGGCTAAAATCGCACTGCCGAGCGGGTTGACCGTTCACCGCCTTCGGGAAAAAGCAACTGCGTATGCACGGAAAAGTCCGCAAAATTGAGGTTCGCGTCAGCGGCGAAGCACGGCGCCCAGCTTTTCCTCGCACGCGGCAAGGACCTTCGCAGTCGCGCGGTCCGCCTCGGCATCGGTCAGGGTGCGGTCGTCGGCGCGGAAGGACAGGCTGAACGCCAGACTCTTCTTGCCCTCGCCGAGCTGTGCACTGCGGTAAATATCGAAGAGCGAGATACCGCAAAGCAGTTTGCCTGCCGCCTGGGTCATGCACGCCTCCAGCGTGCCCGCCTCCAGCTCCTCATCGCAAATGAGTGCGATATCGCGCGTGAGCGCGGGATATTTGGGAAGCGGATGATAGGTGCGGTTGAAATCGGCACGCGCAAAGATGTCCTCCACGGGAAGCACTGCGGCATATGCCCTCTGCTCCAAGCCGTAATTTGCCTGAACTTCGGGATGCAGTTCGCCGAACACTGCCAAAACAGTACCGTCGGCAGCAACCGCCTCGGCGCATCTGCCGGGATGGAAGGTGGGACGATCCGCACAGGCACGGTATGTAACCGCAACGCCCGCATGGTTCATAATGTCCTCAATGATGCCCTTCGTGTCGTAGAAATCGCCGCCGTAAGAGGCAAGCACTGCCTGAAGAGGCTCGGCAGGAAGCTGTTCGGGATCATCGTTCGGCACATAAACCGAAGCAATCTCAAAGAGCGATGCCTTTTGTGCCTTGAAATTGTAGTTGCGTGCCAGACACTCCAAAACCGACGGCAGAAGCGTGGTACGCATCACCGAAGTGTCCTCGCCCAGCGGGTTGCGGATCACAAGGGAGCGGCGGTGTACATCGTCCTGCGGCAGTCGGATCTTATTGTAATACTTCGGACTGATGAAGGAGAAGGTGCAGGTCTCATAGTAGCCGTAGCGGCAGAGAAGGTCGCACAGGCTCTGACGGTATTTCTGACGGGGCGTAAATTCGCCGGTCTTGATACCCGTCTTAAAGGGCGTTGCCTGAATGGTGTTGTAGCCGTAAATACGGAGAACCTCTTCGGCGATATCATTCATGCACTGCACGTCCCCGCGGAAGGAAGGAACATAGACGGTGTCGCCCTCCACCGTGAAATCCAGTCTGCGCAGGATATCGCGCATATAGTCCGCCGTCAGATCGACACCGAGGAAGGCATTGATGCGCTCCGGCTCGAGCTTCAGTACGGTCTGCGGCGCAGGATCGGCATAGCAGTCCACCACGCCGTCCGCCACGTCGCCCGCATCCAGAAGCTCCACCAGCTCGCATGCACGCTGTACGGCGGGCATGGTGTTCTCGGGATCCAGACCCTTTTCGTAGCGTCCGGAGCTTTCGGTTCTCATGCCGAGAGAACGGGAGGTCTTGCGAACCGACGTTCCGTTGAAGTTGGCGGACTCAAAGACCACCGTCGCGGTGTGCTCCTTGATCTCGCTGTTCGCGCCGCCCATCACACCGGCAAGCGCCACGGGCTTTTTCTCGTCGGCGATCACCAGCATGCCTGCACGCAGGGTGTGATCAATGTCGTCGAGAGAACGGAACTGTTCCCCGTCCTGTGCCTCGCGCACGATGATGTGACTGCCGTCCAGGCACGCATAATCGAACGCATGCATGGGCTGACCGTATTCAAGCATCACGTAATTCGTGATATCCACGATATTATTGATGGGGCGGACACCTGCCGCACGGAGGCGGGCACGCATCCATTTGGGAGAGGGCGCTATACGCACGTTCCTCACCACACGCGCCGTGTAACGGGTGCACAGCTTGCTGGTCACGCTCACGCGGATATAGTCGGAAACATTGTCGCCGCACCCGCGAACCTCGGGAGTATGAAGCTGTACGGGACGGTCGAAGGTCACACCTGTCTCGCGTGCCAGACCGATAACGGACAGGCAGTCCGGACGGTTGGGCGTGATCTCAAATTCCACCACCGTATCGCTCAGACGGCACACATCGTGGATATCGTCGCCCGGCTTGCAGGGATACGGCAGAATGAAAATGCCGTCCTCAATGGCTTCCGGCTCGTCGTGCAGGGTCAGACCCAGCTCGGCAATGGAGCAGAGCATGCCGTCGGACTCCACGCCGCGCAGCTTGCCCTTCTTGATGGTCACGCCGCCGGGCAACTTGGCGGGCGCCTTTGCCACAGGTACCATCGCGCCCTCGAACACGTTCTGCGCACCGGTCACGATCTGGCGCGGCTCTGCTTCGCCGCAGTCGATGGAGCAGATCTGCAAATGGTCGGAATCGGGGTGCTTCTCAATGTGCAGGATCTTGCCCGCCACCACGTTGGAGATGTCCTCGCCCATGACCTCGTAGCCCTCGACCTTGGAGCCGGTCATGGTCATGCGAGAGCAATAGTCTTTGATTGAAATATCGGAAACGTCCGTAAATTCGGACAGCCATTCCATCGGTAAATTCATACGTTCACACCTAACCTTTCGTTAAAACTGGGAGAGAAAACGGACGTCGTTTTCATACAGCAAACGCATATCGTCGATATTGTAGCGGCGCATGGCAATACGCTCGATGCCCATACCGAAGGCAAAGCCGGAATACTCCTCGGGATCGATGCCCGCATAGCGAAGCACGTTGGGATGCACCATGCCTGCGCCTAGGATCTCAATCCAGCCCTCGCCCTTGCAGACGCGACAGCCCTCACCGCCGCATACGAAGCAGGAAATATCCACCTCGGCGGACGGTTCGGTGAACGGGAAATGGTGCGGACGGAAGCGGATGCGGGTGTCCTCCCCGAACATCTTCCGCGCGAAGATCTCAAGCGTGCCCTTCAGGTCGCCCATCGTGATCCCGCGATCCACCACAAGACCCTCCATCTGATGGAACATGGGGGAGTGAGTCGCATCCACGGCATCCGAGCGGTACACTCTGCCGGGCGCGACCACGCGGATCGGCGGCTTGGTCTTTTCCATGGTGCGCACCTGAACCGACGAGGTCTGGGAGCGAAGCAGGATCTTGTCCATGATATAGAACGTATCCTGGGTATCGCGCGCCGGATGTCCCTCGGGCGTGTTCAGTGCCTGGAAGTTATAGTAATCGGTCTCCACCTCGGGACCTTCGGTAATATCAAAGCCCATGGAACGGAAAATGTCGCACATTTCCAGTTCGGTTTTGGAGAGCGGATGCCGCGCCCCCGCATTCTGCATTCTGCCGGGAACGGTCACATCCAGCTTTTCGCGGGCGAGCTTGTGCTCCAATGCCTTTTCGCGGATTGCCGCCAACTTTTCTTCCATTCCCGCCTCGATCGCCGCACGCACCTCGTTGGCGACCTGCCCGATCATGGGACGCTCCTCAGGGGATATCTGTCCCATGCCGCGCAAAACCGCAGTCAGTTCGCCTTTTTTGCCGAGAATGCGGATGCGGAACTGCTCCAGTTCCTCGCCGGTGCCGATCTTTTCCAGCTCACTCAGCGCCGCATTTCTGATCGCGTTCAGTTTTTCTTTCATTCCTGTCATCCTTCCTGCCGTAATAAAAAAATAAGACCCCGTCCGAAAAAAGGACGAAGCCGTGCTCCGTGGTACCACCTTAATTTTTGCCGAAGCAAACACTTTAGCCGACCGTTAACGGTGTCCGCCGTGCAAAACTACTGTCGATGCCTACGACACCGCCCCGCCGCCGTTCGGTGGCGCAGATCCGTACCGCAAGACCGATTTCACTCTGCCCGCTGGGAAGTGAAAGGCGAACCGAACCGGGGCAGAGCGCTTCCAGCCGAGGCGCTCCTCTCTGAAGCCCGTTGATGTTTGGCAAGCCGACTTCTTCATTGCGTTTACAACAGTATACCACATCGCGCAAAAAAATGCAATCGTTTTTCGCACATTTTTGCGCAGAATTTCATGTTTTCGGTGCCCGACCGTGCCCCGAAAGCGCTTTTTCGCCCGCACGCCGCGCCCGACGGCGGAGCTGACGATATCAGCCGCCGATCACAAAGCCGCCGTTGACCCCGAGCACCTGACCCGTGATGAAGCGCGCACCGGGACCCGTGAGGAACACGGCGGCATGCGCCACATCCTCCGGCTCGCCGAGCCGTCCCATCGGCGTTTCGTCGCACAGCTCGCGGAGATCGTCCTGCGAGAACGAGGAAAGCATGGGGGAACGGATCACGCCCGGGGCGATGCAGTTGACCGTGATGCCGCTTCTGCCGACCTCCTTGGCAAGCGCCCGTGTCAGACCGATGATCCCGGCTTTTGCGGCACTGTAGTCCACCTCGCAGGAGGCGCCTACCTGTCCCCACATAGAGCTGATGTTGAGGATGCTCCCACGATGGCGGCGAAGCATATCAGGTAGCACCGCGCGGCACATGCGGAACACACCGGACAGGTTGGTTTCCAGCATTTCGCTCCATTCCGCGTCCGAAATGGTATCAAACAGGTGCTGACGAGCGATTCCCGCGTTATTCACCAGAATGTCCACAGATCCCATCACGTCCGACGCCCGCCGCAACAGCTCTTCCGCCGCCGCAGGGTCTGCAAGATCGGTGGACAG
>CABUHM010000062.1:0-7073 GCA_902491355.1 uncultured Eubacteriales bacterium | reverse complement strand
GAACACGATCTGCCTGAATACTTGGCTTATAAGCACCGAAAAGGTAACCGATATAGGAGCTCCCTGATGCGTCCATGGTCTCGCCGACATACGGCAGGGTCATTTGGTACAATCCGGTGCAGGCACCGAACGAATTCCAGCCGATGCGTACCACGCTGTCGGGCACAGTCACATACATCAAGCCGGTGCAACCGTAGAACGCACGGTTGCCGATCGTCTCCAAATCGTTCGGAAGATCAAGGAAGGTGAGTCCGGTGCAACAGTAAAAGGCGCGGGCATCGATATCGATAACGCTGTCGGGAATGATCACGTCAAGCAAGCCCGAGCAATCGCGGAATGCGGAGTCTCCTATAGTCACCACCCCTTCCGGAATGGTAAATTCAGTCAACGAGGCACAGCCGCGGAACATGCCGTACTCTATGGTTTTGATGTTGGCGGGTAATGTGACGGACTGCAAGGCGGCACAACCGCAAAAGGCATTTTCGCCGATGCTCGTCACACTGTCGGGCACCGAAATCGAGGTCAAGGCGGCGCAATTGCGGAACGCGGAAGTGCCGATGGTCTTAACACCGCTCGGAAGCGTGAACGACGTCAGCTTTTTGCAGGAATTGAATGCATCCTCGCGTATTTGCGTCACACTGTCCGGTATGGAAACCGAGGTCATGGCGATGCAATTGCGGAAGGTTCCCGCTTCGATCTCCTCAACCCTGTCCGAAATGGTAACGGACGACAGCTTTTGACAATTGTAAAACGCATACTTGCCGATGCGGGTAACGCTTTCGGGAATGACAACAGAGGTCATACGATAGCAACCGCTGAATGCATAAGCGCCGATCTCCTCAACACCCTCCGAGATGGTAACGGTCGTCAGAGAGAGACAATCCCGAAACGCATAATACTCTACCTGCTTCACATTCGCGGGAATGGTCACGGAGGTCAGCCTTTTGCAACCGGAAAAAGCGGATTTTCCGATGCCTGTAACACTGTCCGGAAGGGTAACGGAGGTAAGACGGATACAATCGGCGAATGCATAGCCGCCGATCGCGCCCACACCATCGTCAAGCACAACCTTTTTCAAACCGGTGCAATTTCGGAAGGCGGAAGGACCCACCATCTTCACACTGCCCGGGATCGTAACACTGCTCAAAGCGGTACAGCCCGAAAAAGCCGAGCCGAAGATATTCGTCACTCCGCCTCCGATCGTGACCGAAGTCAAGCCGGTGCAGTTTAGGAACGCGGAAGCACCAATCGTTTTTACTCTGTCCGGAATGGTCATCGAGGTCAGACCCGTGCAGTCGGAAAACGCACCGCTACCTATGCCTGTGACGTTGTCCGAAAGGATCACGGATGTAAGCCCGCTGCAACCGGCAAACGCATTGGGTTGGATCCGCGTCGCCTTGGTTATCGTGACCCGCTTTAGAGATGTAGGTACATACTTCTGATTCTCCTCATATGACGGAGCACCGAAAATATAACCGAAATGAGTGTATTTCGTCCCCCGCAGGGATTCGCCTGCAAAGGGCAGTGATATTTCCGTTAAGGCTGAACAATCGTAAAACGTATGATTTCCGATGCTTGTAACACTGTTCGGTATGGAAATCGAGGTCAATTGACTGCAACCGGAAAACGCACTTGGTCCGATGCTTGTGACACTGCTCGGTATTGAAACCGAAGTCAATTGCTTGCAAGCGCGGAACGCACGGCTTTCGAAAAAGGTAACACCGTTGTTAATTACAGTTTGCTTGATCTTGCTTCTGTACTGATCCCACGGGGTTATGTTTGGATCATCGCTGTCCTGCATATCTCCGATTCCGGAAACGGTAAGCGTCTCGAACGTCCATTTGAGGTTGTCCCCGCAAGTGCCGGAGACATCGCTTGCAAATACCGTAATGGAGCCGAAAACAACTGAGACAGCCATCATGACCCCGATCAGCAGACACAACTTAAACGATTGATGCTTCATGATTCTTCTCCAATTCAAAGATTTACAGTATATTCATGTTTGTTATAACATGCTGCGGCAAAAAACAATAGCAGTAACCGAAAAGGCAGTTTTGGCGGGTTTTCGTCCGTTACCGTGAGCCTAAAAAAAGCAGAATTCTCTTGCAAGCGCCCTCCATATGTGATATGATAGAGAAAAAGGAAAGTTAAGAGCCGACATAGACAGAAAGGGGGTAGGCGCATGGTTTCCGCATTTGTTTTTTCCGAAAATAAAAAAAAGCCCGATGTCACACAGGCGGTGGATACCATCGAGGCGGTTGTTTATGCGGCACTCAAGCCGCACGGATTTTGTCGGAACGGAAGAACACTGCACCGTTTTGTCTCGGGCGACATTTCGCAGGTCATTCATTTTGAGACGGGAAAGCAGATGCAAAACCACGGCGGACTTCTGCGCGTCAATACGGGCATTCGTGTGCCGGAATGCGCCGAGAGGGACTTTTTCTACGTGCGCAACGCAAGAACTGTGTACCGTATCTCCGAGTGCAACATCCGCTCCGAGCTGGGAGCGGTGCGCGGCGGGCGCGAGAAATGGTTTGACCTGACTGCACGCCCGTCACGGCTTGCCGGGAAAATACGGAAGATCATCGAGCGCCGCGTGCTTCCCGCATTTGACGTACTGAACAGCCGCGAGAGCATTCTTGCCCGCCGCCGCGACCTTCCGCGCCTCGATGCGCTCACCTGCCGCACGCTCCTGCTTGACGAAGCCATGATATACGGCACAGCGGGCAACCTGAATACGGCAAAGGAGAAATTCGATGCCTACTATCAGACCGAGGTCGCGGCGTACACCGGGCAGGAAGCGAAAGGAACGCGGCGCTATCTGAAAAAGGGAGAGCGGCGCTCCTTCCACGGACAAACGATCACCGCCGAAAAAAGCGGTTACATAACCGTTTACGGCGGTGATCGGGAGCATATGGACGCGCTTGACGCATTGGCGGCAAGGGTGCGCATCTGGATATCCGAAGGCGCGGCAGGCGCAAACAACGGAAAGACCAAAAAAGACGGATGCGCCGAAACCTGCGAAAAACCCCTTAACGGATAAAGTTTGTGGGCGTATACGGCTCCCGCGCGGGGATGCCGTAAGCCTCCCTGCCCAAGGCAATGCTCTTCATCAGGAAGGTCATGTTGCGCGCCAGTGTGCGCATGCCCTGCAAGCCCTCGGCGTCCTGTTCAGCGTCGCCGATGTCCCTGCCGTGAATGCTGTTCCAATACTGACCGCTTGCAATGGGCATGCCCGAAATGGCAAAGAACTTGTTCAGCTCGTCAAATCCTGCGGACAGTCCGCCGCGGCGCGCGGCGACCACAGCCGCACCCACCTTCATGGTCTTATCAAAATGCGTACTGTAAAACAGTCTTGTCAGGAATGCAACAAGCGTCGCGTTTGCCGAAGCATAATAGATGGGGCTTCCCACCACCAGACCGTCGCATGCCTCGAATTTCGGCGCGGTTTCGTTCACGGTATCGTCGAACACGCACTTCCCGCTCTTCGCGCAGGAGCGACAGGCAATGCACCCGCGAATGTCGAGATTGCCGACGTGCAACATCTCCACGTCAATCCCCTCGGTCAAAAAGACCTTTTCCATCTCATGCAGTGAGGTGTAGGTGTTGCCGCGGGCGCGCGGGCTTCCGTGAATCATGAGTACCTTCATACTGTTCTCCTCCCGATGCGCGGCATCGGTTTTTTATTATTTTATGGTAATTGCAGTTGCAAATATAACCGAAAAGCCCATTTGCGCAAGGCAAACGGGCTTTTATCGGGCTTCGCCGCGTCATTTTGAGGTGTCGGCTGTGCTATGCGCGAATGATGCGGCGATGTCTCAGCACTGCAAAATCGAACCTCAATACCGCCAGGACATGCACGGACCGCTTCAGCGCC
Source organism: uncultured Eubacteriales bacterium (assembly GCA_902491355.1). GTDB lineage: Bacteria > Bacillota > Clostridia > Oscillospirales > CAG-272 > UMGS2055. The sequence goes on along the minus strand of CABUHM010000062.1, from coordinate 3,196 downwards.
ACACAAAGAGCAGAAGCCAGATCATCGCACCCAAGCCCACAATGAAGGCAAGCGCAATGAGAAGCGCCGCCGCCAAAGCGCCGACGACGGCGGCAAAGCGCTCGTCGCGGTTCATGGTCGGTGCGGCATTTCCGTCCGACGTTTCCTGCGCGGCATCTGCGTCCCTGCGCTCCCGCTTTTTGGGATCGCGGTCGGGCGGACGGCGAAAGGTGAAGAGGGAGGACGGCGCGCCCACACCGGTCATATCGGCAATGCGGCGTCCGTCATCGTCATCATACGTGCGTTTTTTCATGGCAATTATTGATCGTAGAGGTGGCAGACCACATAGTGACCCGGCTCGATCTCACGCTGTACGGGCGCCTCGGTCTTGCAACGCTCCATGCAGTTTTTGCAACGGGTATGGAACTTGCAACCGGACGGCGGGTTTGCGGGAGACGGGATAGAGCCTTCGAGCACGATGCGGTTCATTTTGTAATTGGGGTCGGGCACGGGGATAGCGGAGAACAGTGCCTGTGTATACGGATGGAGAGGATTTCGGAAGATATCCTCGGTTGCACCGTATTCCACCAGATTGCCGAGATACATGACGCCGACCGTGTCGGAAATGTGCTCCACGACCGACAAATCGTGCGAAATGAAGAGATAAGTCAGGGAGTATTTTTCCTGCAGATCCTTGAGCAGATTAATGATCTGCGCCTGAATGGACACGTCCAATGCCGAAACCGGCTCGTCACACACCACAAATTCGGGGTTCAGCGCCAGTGCGCGTGCAATGCAGATACGCTGTCTCTGACCGCCCGAAAACTCATGCGGGTAGCGATCCTTGTGGAAGGGCTGCAGACCGCAGTTGTCCATGACCTGGTCGATATAATCGTTGAATTGTGCTTTGGGAACCAGCTTATGCTCACGCACAGCCTCGCCGATGATCTCGCCGACGGGCAGACGGGGCGACAGGGATGAGAAGGGATCCTGGAAGATAATCTGCATTTTGGTACGCAGATGGCGGATCTCCTCGTCGTTCATGTCGTAGACCTCGCGTCCGTTGAACAGAACCTGACCGCCTGTTTTTTCGCCGGACAGGCGAAGAATCACACGTCCCGTGGTGGTTTTTCCGCATCCGGATTCGCCCACAAGACCCATGGTGGTGCCGCGCTTGAGATTAAAGGTCACGCCGTCCACGGCTTTGACATGGCCCACGGTCTTGCCGATCATGCCGCTCTTAATGGGGAAGTATTTCTTGAGGTGATTCACCATCAGAATATACTGCGGATCGTACTGCACGGGCGTGTAGTCGAGCTTGTTTTTCTTGGAATCGCTCATTTCTCTTCCCCTCCCTTCGCTTGATTTTCGGGATAGTAGCGGTAACAGGACACCTTGTGCATGTCGGACAGGGAGATCTCGCACGGGTACGCGCCGTCACAGCCCTCGACACACATCTCACAGCGGTCCTTGAAATAACAGTAATTCGGCATGTTAATGGGGTTCGGCACCTTGCCGGGGATGGAATACAGCTTATCCACATGCCGTCCGACCACGGGCTTGGATGCCATCAGACCGATGGTGTACGGATGACTGGGATGGGAAAAGATATCCTCAGCCGTTCCCTTTTCCACCACGCGTCCCGCATACATGACCACCACGTAGTCCGCCATTTCGGCAATGACGCCGAGGTCATGGGTGATGAGCACAATGGAGGAATTGATCTTGTCCTTCAGGGTACGCAGAAGATCGAGGATCTGCGCCTGAATGGTCACGTCCAGTGCCGTTGTCGGCTCGTCCGCAATGATCATCTTCGGACTGCATGCCAGTGCCATAGCGATCATCACGCGCTGACGCATACCGCCGGACAGCTCATGCGGGAACATCTTGTAAACGCCCTCGCAGTTTGCGATGCCCACCATTTCGAGCAGGGAGATCGTGCGGCGCTTGATCTCATCCTTGGACAGTTTGGTGTCGGCGTGCAGGGCAATGACCTCGTCCACCTGTGCGCCGATACGGAACACGGGGTTCAGGCTGGTCATAGGCTCCTGGAAGATCATGGAAAGATAGTTGCCGCGCAGATGTTGCATGCCCACTGCGGGAACCTTGGTAATATCGTATGCCTTATCGCCGAGGTTCAGACGGATTTCGCCGTCCACGATCTGACCCTGCGGGCGCTGTAACAACTGCATAATGGAAAGACTGGTCACCGATTTGCCGCATCCGGACTCGCCCACAATGCCCACGGTCTTGCCCACGGGAACATTAAAGCTGATGCCGTCCACAGCCTTGACCGTGCCTGCGTCCGAGAAGAAGTAGGTTTTCAGGTTCTCAATCTCCAGAACGTTTTTGGGGTCCTTCATCGTGGTGAGGTACTCCGATTCCGGCACGTTTTTGCGCTTATGCAGTTTTTCGTATTTATTGGTAATGCGTCGGTTATTGCGGGATATCTGACGCGCTTCCTTTGCGGATAAGTAACCCTCCGCATGCTTTTTTGCCATCGTTGCTTCCTCCCTTCTCAGCGTTTCATCTTCGGGTCAAACGCATCGCGCAGACCGTCGCCCAACAGGTTGAATGCCAAAACCGTCAAAAGCAGGCACACACCGGCGGGAATCCAAACGAACCAGTAAGAGGTCAGGACGAAGGTATCGTTGACATCGCTGATAATGTTACCCCACGATGCAAACGGGAAACGGACGCCCAGTCCGAGGAAGGACAGCGTCGCCTCGGTGATAATGGTGGAGCCGAGACCCATGGTGCAGGTCACGATCAGCTGAGGAATGACATTCGGAATCAGGTGGCGGAAAATACGGCGGGAAACGCGGATGCCGCATGCCTCGGTCGCCGTCATGAATTCCTGCTCACGCAGAGACAGGATCTGACCGCGCACCAGACGGGCAACGCCTGCCCAGCCGAGCACACCCAAAAGGATCATCAGGTAGATCATACGGATCTGCGGATCGACCCGCTGCTTATCCATCATGGCGCCCAAAATAATCAGGATCGGCATGGACGGGATACAGTAGAAGATATCCACCACACGCATGATCAGGTTGTCCACCCAACCGCCGAAATATCCGGCAATACCGCCGAAAATGACACCGATAAATGTTTCCAAAAATACCACGATGAAGCCGATGACAAGGGATACTTTGCCGCCGTACATAATACGGGTGAGCATGTCCATGCCGTTGCCGTCGGTGCCGAGCCAGTGCTC
>CABUHM010000061.1:0-7079 GCA_902491355.1 uncultured Eubacteriales bacterium | reverse complement strand
TCGGTTTGGTGTACCGATGGTGTAAATTGGTGTAAGTTGCTGGTGTAAACCCGTTCATAACTCAAATTATCGAGAATTATGAAGAATTATGAAGGGTTATTTAGTTCAGGCTCTTCATTGTCGGGAAGAGCAAAACGTCGCGGATGGAGGGGCTGTCGGTCAGAAGCATAACCAGGCGATCAACGCCGAAGCCGAGGCCTCCCGTGGGGGCAAGACCGTACTCCAGTGCAGTAATATAGTCCTCATCCACCTGTGCGGTGGTATTGGAATCCTCGGCGCGCTTTGCCGCCACCTGACGCTCGAAGCGCTCTCTCTGATCGATAGGGTCGTTCAGCTCGCTGAAGGCGTTGCCGAACTCGGTCGCGTTAATGAAATACTCAAAGCGCTCGGTGAATGCGGGGTCGCTCGGCTTTCTCTTTGCCAGCGGACTGTTCTCCACCGGATAGTCGTAAATGATGGTGGGCTGAATGAGCTTTTCTTCCACGAATGCGTCGAACAGCTCAGCCAAGACCGTACCGCGGGTCGCGTTTGCGGGAACGTCTACTTGAAGCGCCTTGGCGCATGCCACGGCATCCTCATCGGACTTCCAATCGTAGTAATCGGCACCCGAATACTTCTTCACCGCCTCGACCATGGTCAGCTTCTCCCAATGACCCATATCGATCTCCTTGCCCTGATATGTGATCTTGGCGGAACCGCATATCTTCTCGGCAAGCAGGGTGTTCATCTCGATGACCAGATCCATCATGCCCTTATAGTCGGTATATGCCTGATACAGCTCGATGGTGGTGAATTCCGGATTATGCTTGGGATCCATGCCCTCGTTACGGAAGATTCTTCCCACCTCGTACACGCGGTCAAAGCCGCCCACGATCAGGCGCTTGAGGTACAGTTCGGTCTCAATGCGCAGGTACATGTCCATATCGAGGGTGTTATGATGGGTCACGAAGGGACGCGCCGAAGCGCCGATCTCAAAGGGAGTGAGAATAGGGGTATCGACCTCCAAAAAGCCCTTTGCGTCCAGATATGCGCGCAGTTCGCGCAGGATGCGGCTCCGCTTCACGAAGGTCTCCTTGACCTCGGGATTCACGATGAGATCGACATATCTCTGCCGATAGCGCAGATCCTGATCTTTCAAGCCGTGCCACTTCTCGGGCAGGGGGCGCAGAGACTTGGAAAGCAGAGTCACGGACTCGGCATGCACGGACACCTCGCCCGTCTGGGTGCGGAACACCTTACCCGAAAAGCCCGCGATATCGCCGATATCCCACCGCTTGAAATCCGCATATGCCTCTTCGCCCACGTCGTCACGGCGAACGTAGATCTGCAGGGTGCCGTAGCCGTCCAGAATATGGACAAAGGAAGCCTTTCCCATCACGCGTTTGCCGGTGATGCGTCCCGCAACCGAAACCACAGTGCCCTCGCGCCGATCGAATTCGTCCTTGACCTGATTACTGTATGCATCGACCGGATATTCCATTTTCATAAAAGGATCACAGCCTGCATCCTGATATGCCTTGAGCTTTTCGCGGCGGACCCGAAAAACCTCGTTTAATTCCTGCTGTACCGCAAGGCTCTCTGCCTCGGGCGTCTGATTTGTCTCTGCCATTATGATAGCCGCACCACGAAGTGGTCCCTTTCTGTATTGATATGAAAAACGTTATCTCGAAATATTGAGCACCCGCAGGACAACGTCATGACCCTCGGGATGTACCGTGTCGCCCTCTTTGGCGCCGATGAGCGCCTGACCGACGGGAGACTGATCGGAAATTTTGTGGAGAATGGGGTCGGACTCGGTGGAGCCGACGATATTGTATTCCACCTCTTCCTCATCCTCGTCGCCCCATTTCGCCATAACGCGCACGATGGAGCCGACGTTTACGGTGTCGGAATTGTGGTTGGTGATGACCACCACGTGCTTGAGCATTTCTTCAAGCTCGGTGATCCTGCCCTCGACCTTAGCCTGTTCGCTTTTTGCCTCGTCGTATTCACTGTTTTCCGAGAGGTCGCCCAGTGCGCGTGCCTCGCCGATGGCTTCAATGACCTCTTTCCGTTTCACGTTGCGGAGGTATTCCAGCTCCTCCTGCAGGCTTTTGAGTCCTTCGTCAGTAACGGTGATCTGATTATGCTGTGACATGATGGTATATCTCCTTAAAATTATAAAATCGTGAATGGAAATCGGGATCAGGCGGCGCTGTCCGATGTAAGCGCGGCAATTGCCGCCTGCAGGGGAGCGTCCTGGTCGGTCGCGCGCAAATAGAAGCTGTTGCCCTGCTCGGAAACGATGTCCTCGACCACGGTGACGTCGGGAGTGATGCCCACGCCGTCATAGTTATCGGAATACGGCGGGTCGTAATAACCGTAGGTTACGCGGAGGTTAGACCCGTCGGAGAGCGGGTACAGGGTCTGAATACAACCCTTGCCGTAGGTTTTGACGCCCACGACGGTCGCCTTTTTATAATCTCGGAGGGCGGCGGTGAACAGTTCCGCTGCACTTGCGGTGTTGCCGTTGACCAAGACAGCCATCGGGCAGTCCACCTCGTGGCCGTCCTCGCCCGAATAGGTCGTTTTCTTGCCCTCGTAATCGCGGATATGGACGATCGGCTCGCCGTCAGGCACCAGATAGTCCACGATGGCGCGGATGCTGTTCAGCTCTCCGCCCGGATTGGCGCGCAGGTCAAAGACAAGCGCCTGTGCCCCCTGCGAAAGAAGGGCTTCCACGGCGGCGATGAACTGATCGGAGGTAGATATCTCAAAAGAGTCTATGCGGACAATGCCGATCTTTTTCCCGTCCGCCTCCTCCAAACGGCTGTCCACCGTCCGGATCTCATATGCGGCGCGCGTCACGGTGAACTGCATCGGCTCGCCGTCGCGCTCCACGTGGATGACCACCTGAGAGCCGACCTCGCCGTTGATGGCATTCACCACCGCCTCATAGCCGTCGCGGTCGATGTCGGTATCGTCCGCGCCAACAATGATATCGTCATGGCGGATGCCTGCCGTTGCGGCAGGTGCGTTATCGTAGGCACGCAGGACGAGGATGCGGTTCTCCTCCGCCTGATACAGGACGCTGACGCCGATACCGATGCCGTTGCCCTGCATTTCGCGTTCCAGCTCGGCATATTCGTCGGCGTTCAGGTACTGCCCGTAGGGGTCGCCCGACGAGGCGACATATGCCCGCAGAAGGGTGTTGAGGATGGTGTCCTCGTCAATCTCACCGGCATATAGCCCGTGAAAGACGGAATCCAACTCCACGAGCTTTGCATATCTGCCCGAAAAATCGCTTTGCTCCCATTCGTCCAGTCTCTGTCGGTAGCGGGAGCCTGCCGCCACATAAGTCACCTGAAAGGTGATGACCACGGCAAGCAGGACTATCGCAACGGTTGCGCCGATCGATATTTTCTTCTTCATTCGGAGTTCGGTCCTTCCCTGTTAATTGCGCTTACGGAATGGAAACGTAGCCGTCTAGGGGGTTGGTCGCCTTTCCGTTGATACGTACCTCAAAGTGGCAGTGCACGCCCCATGCGCTTCCGGTGGCGCCTGCCTTGGCAATGACCTGTCCCTGCTGGACCGTGTCGCCCGCCTTCACGACAAGGCGGCTGTTATGTGCGTAAAGCGTGGTCTGTCCGCCACCGTGATCCACGACGACGTAATAGCCGTAGCTGGAATGCCACTCTGCCTTGACGACCTTACCGGCGTTCGCCGCCCACACGTCCGCTCCGTAATCGCACGGAATGTCGATGGCGTTATGGAAATCGTCCCTGCCGTTGAGCTTGCGCCAACCGAAATAGGAGGACACCCGTTTATACTTGGCGGCGTTCAGAGGCCAGATATAGGTGCCGCCCACATACACGGCATTCTGCTGCGCCAGCTTTTCCAGCTCCTCCTGGAGGTGTTTTTCCAACGCGGCGCGGGAAGCGGCAAGCGCCGCCTGCTGTTTCTCGTTTGCCGCCATGGCAGCTTCGTTATCGGTGATGGTCTGATTCAGTGAATGAATGTATTCGTTCGATTCGGCAATGAGCTGATCGTAGTTTGCCTGCTGCAGCTCCAGTTTATTCCGGGTCTCCTTCTGCGCGTTGCGGTAGACGTCCAAGACGTCCTTCTCTGCGCGCAGATCGGTCAGGTCGGTGTTGAGGGAATCCATAACAGAATTCTGATAATTCATCATGGAAGTAAACATTTCGGCGGAGTTGAGAAAATCCGAAAGGTTTTCCGCCGAGAAGATCATTTCGAGATAGTTGACCTCGTCAAATTCATAGCTGATGCGCATCCATTCGAGCACGCTCTGATACTGCGAGGTAATATCGGCTTCCTTCTGCGCGATCTCCTGCTCCTTCTGCGTAATCTGGTTCGCATATTCCGCGATCAGATTCTGCGTTGCGGCGATGCTCTCGTCCACCAACGCCAGCTTTTCGTCAAGCAGCGCCTTTTTCTGCTGTTCCAACTCCAGCGCTTCCTCCGCCGACGCAATGGAGTTTTGGAGATTCTTGGACTTCTTTTCCAGAGCGGCGATCTTGCTTTCTACCACTTTGATCTGATTTTCCGCATTCTGAATGGCGGAATTCATGGTCTGCCTTGCGGCAGACACCCCGTTCCGGAACAGGATGTCCGGAGTACCGGCATACAGCAGTGTTACAACTGCAAGAAAGCCGGCAATGAGGAATAATCGAACCTGTCTTTTTTGCTTCATGCTGTATTCAACCTCCGTTTTGATTTCTTGCTTTCGGTTTGCGACCGTCTCAATCCTTCATGTAACGGCGCAGGGAGACACAGCTTCCCAAAACGCCCGTCACGATGCCCACGCCGAGAAAGGCGAACAGAACGCCGACACGGTACTGTGCAAAGGGCACCACCGTAATGATCTGGGTCTGCATGACCAGATTTGCAATGTACGCGTACAGTCCCTGTTGCAGGAAGAACGCCGCAAGGCTTGCAAACACACCGATCACCAAGCCCTCAAACACAAAGGGCACGGTAATAAAAAAATGTGTGGCGCCCACATAGGACATGACGCTGATCTCCTCCTTGCGGGAGTAGACAGCCAGCTTGACCGTATTGACAATGACAAAGAAGCTCACCACAAAGAGAATGACCAAAAACCATGTAAAGACCAGCACCAGCACCGAGCGGACGGACTGAATGCTCTCGGTCACGTCGGCGCGGTAGACCACGCGATAAATTCTGCCGTCCAGGTGGTTAAGGTCATATTCCAGGGTGTCTGCCTGCTCCATGGAGTCGTATGTAATCTGAAAGGCATCGGGATAGGGATTTTCGGTCAGAGACTCGAAAAATTCCGGATAATCCTTATACTTTTCCTTTTGCTGTTCCAGTGCGGAGGAGCGGGAAATAAGCGAGGCGCGGACGCCCAGACCCTCAATTTTACCCTTCAGCTCCATCAGACCCGCAAGGCGCGTCATCGCCGTGTTACACGAGGACTGCACCGAGAAAAAGGTCTGCTCCAGCGCATCTCTCTGCTCGCCCGCCTCCATATAGTAGATCTGTGCCTGTGCCGTGCGCAGGTCGGTCTGCAGGGCATCCCGCATGGGAAGCACTGCGGCAAGATCGGTAAAATCGTTCATTTGCGCCGCGCGTGTGCCGAGGTCGCCGAGCAGGGTGACGATCTCATCCACGGTCATGGTGGTCGCCGTGGGCGCGTCCTGCCAGTCGGGTGCCGTAATCGCCTTGCTTTCCTCGTTTGCGGTGTCCTGCACCGTCGGCTCGGTTTCCGTTCCTGCCTCCGGTACGTTCGTATCGGATGCGGCAGTGTCGGTGTCCTGCGCCGACTGATCGGGCGCGGCGTTCGATATTCCCGTGGTATCACTGCCCGACAGAACCGGAGAACGGGTGGTATCCACGAATACGCGGATCTCGTTCAGCTCGCCCAGAGACTCGATGTTGGTATTGATGTTGAACACCAACAACGCGAAGCTTCCCAGCACCACAAGGCAGGAGGTCAGCACCGCCACCGAGGCAAAGGTCATGACGCCGTTGCGAAACAGACCCTGAAACGCCTGCCGCCAAAAATACCAAAAGCTGTACTTACGCATGGAACATGCCCCCCACTCTGTCGTCAATGATCTTGCCGTCCCGCAGGGTGATCACACGCTGTTGGAAGTAATCCACAAGACTGCGCTCATGGGTCACCACGATGACGGTCTTGTTTTTGCGGTGGATCTTCACCAGAAGGTTCATGATGTCCATACTCATCTGCGGGTCGATGTTGCCCGTCGGCTCGTCCGCGATGATGATGCGCGGATTGTTGGCAAGCGCCCGCGCCAGCGCCACACGCTGCTGCTCCCCGCCCGAAAGCTCGGTGGGGTAGCGGTTCATTTTATCCTGTAAATTTACAATATTCAGAATGGTGGGGACCCGACGCTTGATGATCCGCGCAGGCTCGCCGATGGCGCGCATGGCAAACGCCACGTTCTCGAACACGGTCATCTTGGGGAAAAGACGGAAGTCCTGGAACACCACGCCGAGCTGACGGCGATAGAACGGAACCTTGCGCGGTTGCAGGTGAACCAAATCAAACTCGTCCACGGTCAGGGAGCCGGAGGTGATCTTCTCCTCACGAAGCATCAGCTTCATCAGGGTGGATTTTCCGGCGCCGGACGCGCCCACAACAAAGACAAATTCGCCGTCGTTGATCTTCAGGTTCACGCCGTCGAGGGCAACGGTGCCGTTCGGATATTCTTTTCTCACATCGGTAAATTCTATCATGGGATGCTCCTTTCCGCCGCAGGGCAAGGACCGTCCGCTGAGACACAGAGTACGAAGCAGTGCGTGCTTCGTACCCCCGAAATACCGTATTTCGACCCGTGTCTTTTGCGTCGGTGCGTTGTGTGCGTGCGCCGTCTCAGAACTTGACAGGCTTGCTCGTCAGATATTTTTTCACCATCAGGGCGACCTTGAAGGTGATCGCATGCTCGAACTCGCGCAGATCCAGACCGGTCAGCTTGCGGATCTTCTCCAGGCGGTACACCAGCGTGTTGCGGTGCACGAACAGCTTACGGGAGGTTTCCGAAACGTTGAGGTTGTTCTCAAAGAAGCACTGAATGGTCATCAGGGTCTCACGGTCG
>CABUHM010000060.1:0-7220 GCA_902491355.1 uncultured Eubacteriales bacterium | reverse complement strand
CTCAGCCAAAATGCCGAAGGCGTTAAAGCCGCGCAAAAGACTGCCGCTTCCACTGCTTCGGAACAGGCGGGAGCCGTACCGATCCAAAACATAGACGCTGTTGCTGTTGTCATATGCCTTGCAGGAAAAGTACGGATCGAGCGCTGTCATACTGCGTGAAATGCCGTAGTAGCACACGGTCACTGTTTTGTCCCCGTCCGCCAAGACCACGGGGCGATCCAGGCGGCGCAGAAAATACATGTATGTTTGATCGGCGGTCATTGTCTTGGACACAAAGCTGACCTGTTCGGGACGGTCCGCCAAACGACCCATTTCGGTCAGCGCACCCTGCCAGCCGTCCTGCGTCATGTAGCATCCGCGCGAATCCACCGCCACAATGTCCGCATCCGACAACCGACCGTGCAGATGTCGCTGTTCCTGCATGAATTCCTGCAATTTCTCGGTCGTAGCAATGTCCTGCTGCAGGAAAAAGCTACAGTGCAGCTCCGCATCATTCCACAGATACTCCACCACGTTCTCCAAGCCCTCAAACAGTTGAGACGTGACCTCCTTGGTCTGGCTCAGGCGCTCCCGATACAGAACGCCGTCGATGCTTGAATGATACGCGCTGACAAAAACGAGAATCCCCACAGCTACCGCAACCGCGAACGCCGCGATCATAAAGAACAGTGCAAACAGATCTCTGCGGCGCCCCAAGACTTGTCCCCTTTTGGTACCCATGTCGTTTTCACCTCCAGACAAGATCACTCGGACTTAAAGTCTCGAATCCGGAGAGATAGCTCAGCGCCGCCTCCAGACCGGGGATACCGGTGTCGGTCAGCTTGCCCTCGGCGGCGACCGCCTGTGTCAATCCGCATATCACAACCGTGTAGCTTTTGGTATCCGACAGGCTCATGCCCTCGGGCGTGACCAATACATACGGAAAGGTCTTGCTTTCGTCCCCGTAGCGGTCGTATCCCTTTTCGGCAAGCTCACGGATCCGCTTGCCCGTCAGACGCACCGTCTGAAAATTTCGCCGCCATCCCGTGGGCAGAATACCGGTGACGGTCTGATCGGTCACGGGCAGAGGATACAGCTCGCCGCTCACCCCGTCGGTGTTCAGATTGCCGTCATCATCCATCTTGTACCACTTGTTCACGGAGATGAGCGCAAGATCGGCGTTCACCGCCTGTGCAAAGCTGATGCCGACAAGACGCGCACAGTCGTCGGTGGTCAGCTTTTCGGTCACGGTAGTATACGCGATGGAAGAATTGTCCCACAGAAGATTGCGGTTGTCATCAAACGACACCGCGATGCTGTCTAAAGACGTCAGCCCGCGCATATAGGAAATCACGGCATTACCCACAGGCACGATGATATTTTCCCATCCGTCGTAGATAAACGGCGCGGTCAGCCCCCGATTGAGGTCATCCTCCACCTGCTTGTAGTAGCTGGTTTCGGGGATCGTGTAATTCCGAAGAGGAAGCAGAGAGGTATCGGAATAGGAATCGTTGATCGACTGTATGCCCTCTGCCGTTGTGAGAACCTCCATGACGTGCAGTGCATCAATGAGCTTCTGTTCGTTGCCCGCGTCCTCCAAATGCTTGTTCAGACCCACATAACGGGAAATATTTGCGATGAGAGCGTTCTGCGTGCCGTCCTCGGAAAGATACGGCATCAGCCCGAATTCGTCCTCGCTCTCCTCAGGCGTAAAATTGTTGCTACTTCCCAGCATGAACAGGGTGTTGCCCTTCGCCATGATCTTTTTGGTATTGGCGTCGCTTTTCGGATCGCCGCCCTCCAGCATGCCCAGCGACTTCCATTTTTCCAGAACCGAAATCGCTTCGAGCATCTCGGGCGAATCCGCCACGGTGGTCTTTCCGCTCAGAAAATCGTCCTGCCACGCCCTGCCGTTCAAGGTATTGAGAAACACGGTATCCAGAATGTTGCACAGATACTGGAAGCCCGCGCCGGGCAACTCGATCTGGCACACAGCCAAATGACATCCCGCCTCCCGCACACGGGGCGCCAGCTCCTCCAATTCCGCAAAGGTACGCGGCAGTTCCCAGCCGTGCTTTTCCAAAAGGGTCTTATTATAGGTAATGCCGAGACAGGTATAATATGTAGGCAGCATGTAAACGGCACCGTTGTCCGACACGGCGCGCAGTTGCGACTCGGCAAATCCGTCGGTAAAGCGGTAAGCGGACAGATCGATGAGACGGTCACTCACATCATGCCGGCCCGGCACATAGGTGGTGGAGAAATAGATGTCGGGCATGTCCCCGGCACGGAGACGGCTGGTCATATATGCCGTCATGTTTGCGCCGCTGTACGGGATGACCTCCAGATTGATCTCGGGATACTTCCTGTGCACCAGATCCAAAAAGCCGCTCAGATTGCGAAAGGGCGATTGTATCGTGATGGGTGCATGTGCCTCGGCGGAGGTGTGCTTCCCGAAATCGAGATTGCGCACAAAACAGCCGGTGAGCACGGAAAGCATAATGAGAACGCCTAAAAGAGCACATGTCAGCTTCAGAAACACTTTAGTTTTCATAATGTCAAAACCCCTTCCGCAGGCGGCATCGAACCGACGCGGCGAAGTACGTCGGTCAGGTATCCCCCTCGACCCCTTTCTGTTTCAGAATCCCGTTCTCAGTCGGCAACGCCGCCGAAAACGAAACTTTGATTCTTTTCGATTCATTATAACATATTACCCGATACTTTGCAACAGATTTTTTGCACTACTTTTGTCGAAAATTAACGAATCGTTAAAAATTAAAGGGCATAGGAGATCGGTCGAAATATTTTGCATCACATGGGACGGCGCCGTGTGCGAATACGAAGCAGAATATCCCGATCCGCGGGACAGAAGGGGTACCGATCGATCTCCTGCGGTGTGATCCACCGAAGATCGTTATGCTCGAGCAATTGCGGCACGCCGCCGCAGATCGAGGCAAGGAACACGGTAAGGTGCACCACGGCATCGGGATAGCGGTGCATCACCTCGGCAAACGGCTCGCCCACCGACACGGCGACGGCAAGCTCCTCGCGGCACTCCCGTATCAGCGCCTGCTCCTTGGTCTCGCCCGGCTCCACCTTGCCGCCGACAAATTCCCACAAAAGCCCCTGCGCCTTGCACGCGGGACGCTGACAGATCATAAACCGATCCCCGTCCCATATCAGGGCGGCGACCACCTCGACCGCACGATCTTCCATAATAAACCTCCGATAAGATGTTCCGACACAGCGGAATTTTTGTTATTTTCCCGGAAATCGGACACGCCCTGTCCGCTTTTTCCGTTATTCTGGCAACAGAAGAAAAAAGGAGGAAAAGCAATATGTTTTCCGCAATCAAAGAAATGCACGCCGTCAGAAACGGCAAGCCGTACCGCACGGTACAGTACAAGGGCAGTCCGTATTGCCTTGAGGTCACCGAAACGGACGGCGGCAAGACCGTCTATTGCTTCGGCGCGCCCATCGTCGATCACGCAGGGCAGCCCGTCCGTCGGCAATTCACCGATCCCGGAAACGGGCAGGGACTGTACTTCTACGCCAACGGGGGAAAGGTCACCGTGGGCGATCGGGATACCGACGATATCATCCTCGAAAATCACCTCGGGCAATGCCGCCTCACCCTGCCCGCCGTCGCGCCCCTGCAGGCGGACGGTACGCTCCGTGACAGTCACCTGTCCCTGCGCCCCACCTACGGCGGCATCTGTGCACGGGTCGCATGTCGGGTGGGAGAGGTCTATCGGTGCACTGTCCGCGCAGGAACGCTCTTCCCGTCGGCACGGCGGGACGGAGACAGCCTCGCCGTCGCGGCAAGCGGGCAGATCTTTTCCGTCCTGTCCTGCATCGGCGCGAGCGACGCGACAGGAAGGCTCCTCTCCCCCGCCGAAATGCAGATGCGGGAGATCGGTGCGGGCACATGGGAGATCACGCTCTCGCACACCGACGCGGACGCCGCATATCTTCAGTTTTCGCTGAATCTGCATGGGGAACGGCTTCTGTGCGACACGGTTGCCGAGAGCCGCGGCAAGACCCGCTCCTCGGTGTACGGCGACGCGGCGTTTTTGGGCTGTGTCGGCACGCGCGGCAAAACGCGGCTGTATACCGAGCTGAATCGGTCTGTCCTCGGGCACTTGATCGGACAGCCGTTTTCACGCGCCATTCTGCACCTTTCGATTCCGGGCGGCGGAAAAACGCCGATCTCCCTGTATCGGATCGAATCCGCCGACAGTACCGAGCGGTGCCGTCGGCGCGGCAGACCGCCGGCATATGTCGAACAGCCGCTCCTTTCCCGTGATCGGGACTGCTGTCGTTTCGACGTTACCGAGCTTATGTCCGACCCGTCCTCGGGCGTCCTGCGCCCGATGGGCGGCTGGATCGTGCGCGCCGCGCCGAACAGTGACGGCTTCTGCGCGGTCGCTACGGGCAACAATTACGATACTCCGCCCGTTCTGGAGTTGCGCATGAAATAAGCGCCGATACAACCTTTGTTTCCGTCTTGCAGTATATCACAATCCCGCCCCGAAAGCAACTGTCCGCCCGTCGGCACGACCCGATTTGACAAGCGACCCGCGACATGCTATACTACGTCGTAGCGCCCGCGCGGGGACGGCATTTGCAACACAGCGACCCTTCCTTGCGGCGGGCATGCAAACTGCAAGCAAAAAAAGGAGACACCGATATGCCGTCGATCAAGATATGCCGCGCCGCAGCAGACGATCTGCCCCGAATTCTGGAAATCTACGAATGTGCCCGCCGTTTTATGCGCAAAAACGGAAATCCAAACCAATGGAATATCCATTATCCGCCGCAGGAGGTGGTGGAGGAGGATATAGAAGCCGGAAATTTGTACGCGGCAGAGAACGAAACGGGTCTGCACGGGGTCTTTGCCCTGATCGCGGGCACAGACCCGACCTACCTCGAAATTCGGGAGGGTGCATGGCTTTCCGACACGCCCTATGCCGCCATTCACCGTGTGGCAAGCGACGGCAGTGTACACGGCTTCTTTTCGTCCGTCGCCGCTTTCTGCGGGGAAAAACACGGGCATCTACGCATCGACACCCATGCGGACAACTTCATTATGCAACATGTCGTCACAAAAAACGGATTCATCAGGTGCGGCATCATTTTGACCGGCGACGGCACGCCGCGCATTGCCTACGAAAAACTGCCGCCGCAGGCATAAGCGCCCGACGTTTGCCGTACTGCCGCGCGCCGAAGCCGCATATACTGTCGCGGAGGGGGTGCGTTGACAGGTGCAATGGAACATGATCCAAAAAACGGAAACCGCGGCGGGGATACGAAACGGCGCCGTGTGTCGGCTCCGCGTGACCCTACAATATCCGGAGATTCCGGACTGCCCGCGCGTTTCGGCATTTTTCCTGTGCTTTGCCGAGGCGTACCGCGAGGGGATGCTTCGGCGCTTCCGCACGGTAAAGGACGATCCTGCGGCGTCGGACGGCACGACGGAGAGCGCTCCCGTGCCCGAGCATGTGATCCGTCTCACGTGCGGTGCGGGGGAAAATGACCCGTCCGATCCCTGTGCCCAAGCCTTTCTTTGGGAGGCGGTGGAATACGGCGGCGGGTCGGGTACTTCTGCCGCGCCCATCCTGTCCTATCGGCGCTTTGCCGTCCGCTTTGACGCATCGCGTGACCGCCTTCTGCCTCCCGTGCGGTTTCCGCTTTCCCGCAAAACCGAGACAATATCGGGCGGCAGGTTATGCACCCTGCGCAACACATTCGGCGCAGATATGGCGGGCGCGCTTCGCTACTCTCAGCTGTCCGACACCGTAAAGCTACAGCCCGTTGCCTCAAAAACGCGAAAAAGTGCTTGCAATTCGGAGGAAAAAATGGTAAACTGACCCATGGCGGGGCAGACATCGGTCGGGGCACGGCAAGACCTTCCGATCCGATTCGATCGCCCGCAAGGAAAGGATGTTTTCAACAATGATCGAACGCTATGTTTTTTCGGGCTACGCCGCAGGCGATCTGACGGTTCATGCACCCGCGGAAATTCGGAATCTTTCCCTGTTCGACGGAAGGGATCTGCTCGGCGAAAACCGTGTTTTTCTCTATTTTGAGACCGAGTTGCCCGCGTCCGAGGTCGATCCGGATGCCTATGTTTCGGGTCCCGTGAAGTGCTGGCCCAACGGTGCGCACTGGCGGCGCATGATGGATATTTTTCACTATTCCGAGCCGCAGAGCGCCGCGCACTGGGCGCGTCACGTCGAGAACCACCGCCCCACACTGCGTCTGGTTTATCTGCGTCCCCACATGGTTTCCCGCTACGTCTTTTTGCACTATCAACTGCAGGAGGAGCGTCCCAAGCCCATGCTGAGCAAGTTCGGCTCCATCTATCTGGACGGCGACCTGTTAGCGCTTTACGAGGAACATCCGCTGGAACCGGAGGACGACCTGTATCCGGGCTGTCTTGACACCCACAACACTCCCGCGCCCTGGGCGGATGCCGTGGGACCTGCCTTTGCGCCGTGGAAGGACGGCGTCACGGACTGGAAATACATCCCGCTCACAGCCAAGGCAAATCAGGAATGACCTTCCTGTCACTTGGGGTATCACCGCATAATCCGCGCATGACGCACTTATCTGCACTGCCGGCATTGCACGGTGGTGCACCGAAAAAGACCCGCCGCACCTCTTGAAAATGTGCGGCGGGTCTTTTTGCGCTTTCGGATGCTTTCGGCACGGTCGGAATCCGTCTCGGCTCGCACAGACTTCGCGCCCCGCGTCGGCGCAGGCGCAGCTTGCCGCGCCTGCACGGCAGGTCGGCGGCAGGTATACAAAACCGATTGCACAGGCAAAATCCGCCGCCGACCTACCGCCCGTGCCGCCTGCCGAAGGCAGACGGCACCCGACGCGGGGCTTCGTATGCCGCACAGAGAGTACCTACGCACTTTTCGCCGAGCCTCACCCGATGTACTTCTCTGCCTGAACGCGGAACATGCGGGCATACTGTCCGTCCTGCGCCATCAGTTCGTCGTGCGTGCCCGCCTCGACGATGCGTCCGTTTTCCAGCATGTAAATGCGGTCGGCGTGGCGGGTGGTGGAAAGACGGTGGGAAATGAAGATCACCGTCTTATCGGCGGCATATTCCGCGATATGTTGATTCAGGGTATATTCCGCGATCGGGTCGAGCGCGGCGGACGGCTCGTCCATGATGATCAGATCGCAGTCCCGCGCAAATACCCGCGCTATGGCGATCTTCTGCGCCTCCC
>CABUHM010000059.1:0-7278 GCA_902491355.1 uncultured Eubacteriales bacterium | reverse complement strand
ACTGATAAATTCTGCCGCCACGACAAAGGCGCTCTCAAGAATCTCACGCGACTCAAACTGTGTCAATCTGCCGTACATGATTGTGCTCAGATGCCACAAAATCAGTTGATAATACTCACTGTTATATATGTCTACTCCTATCTCCTGAGCGTGCTGTACAGCTTTTATCACAATCCAGAGTGCGTCAATGCCTTTCGCCGAATTTTTCTGTCGCTTATACAGACTGTTTTTGCCGCTTCGGAAACAGTAGCTCGGACTTCCCTCAAGATAAAATTTTTTGCATTGTGGGTAAATATCCAGATAAACAATGCTGTCCTCAAAGCCATAGCCCTCAAAAAACTGCGTCCTTTTCCAGAGCGAGGCTTTATACAGTTTGCCCCACGGCGTTCCCATTCCGTATTTTCTGGCTGACCAAAGGCTTTTTTCCTCCCGGCTTCCTTCAGTCCTCGGTTTTACAATGATTTCTCTCGAGGTCAGACACTTTGCAGTTTTTCCAATCACGATTTCTGCACCCGACTTCTGTGCATCGTCCAACAGCTTTTGCAGCACTCCCTGCGGCAGAAAATCATCTGCGTCTAAGAAGAATAGATACTTTCCTTCCGCTTTCTGCAACCCGCAATTCCTTGCACCCGCACCGCCGCGATTTTCCTCTTCTATTACCACAAGTTCCGGGTATCGTTTTTCATACTCGATCAAAATATCTGCCGAGCTATCTGTCGAGCCGTCGTTGACACAGATAACCTCAAAGTCCTGCGTCAATTTCTGTCCACAGACAGAGTCCAAGCATTTACTCAGAGTGCCCGCCGCATTATATACCGGAATAATAACAGATACCGCACAGCCGCCCCGGAATGTTAATTCTTCGCATTCCGCTTTTTCACATGGCCGTATCTTTTCCAGCACCTGCACTGCCTGAGTTGTATCTATGACAGCAGTTTCCTTTGTATACTGTTCCCGTTTCAATATCTTCCGCTGTTTCCTGTTTTGGAGCTGACCCTTCTTCTGTTTAAAAAATAGTGCTACTCGTGCCGCATATGCTAACATGTTCTTTCCTCTTTTCATCCATGCGGAACATCAGTCATCATAGACTGGTACTACCACCTTTTTTTGCCTGTATCGTAAAATCTCATAACACCATGTCATCATCACCAATCGGTATGTAACATTGATGGGAAAATAAAACGATGTATTATCCGTCAGATAGGTTGAAAAAACATAAACATTCATCGCCATCATGCCAAGCGCCGCTTCTGCATCGAACATCTCAAGCAGTCTCTTGACCCGGAACGACAGCTCATAGAAAAGCCATACAATCCAGCACCAAAAACCCGTCTCAATATACAGCTCCAAAAACACATTATGAACTACCGCAATAGGAATGTCTATATTCTCCATATGCGTTGAGCCGTAGTTGTAAATATATCGGATACCTTTCCCAAGGTAGGTCGGCGACAACCAATAAATATCCTGATAAAAAGTCCACAATCGGTCGCGGCTCATCAAATCTACGTCATAGCGTTCTGCAAGTTCAATAAAAAGGCCGCTCCGAATAATCATCAGATAGCCAAACAAACCCGCGATTGAAACAACTGTGATTAAGGTAATGATTCCTCGCAATGGTCTTGTTCCAAAACGCTTTACGAACCATTTCATGACCCAATAGAACATCACCGCCCCCATCGCACCGGGAATTGCAACGCGCTTCATCGCCAGAGTAAAGAAAAAAATAGAAATGATAAATTTCCAGATGTCTTTTTCGCCTTTGAAGCTCCGGTGAATCATATAATACACGACATAAGTACCCCAGCCGTAAACCATGTCATGCAGTTCCATTTGGCGTACTGCACCACCAGTATCGTCCGCAAATGTCAACAGCAACGTAATGTATTCTGAAATAAGCCGGGGAAAACCTGTGCGTAGTCCGACTTGCACAAAAACCGCAAAGTTTGCAAATGCCATTGAAATAAGCGTATATGTTGTTGCATCTTCATCAAAAAGATATACTGCTCCAATCACATACAAGAGGTTCGTCAACATATAAATAATATTTTGCGAACCCCGCAGGATATACGGCCAGCTTTGAAACTCTGTAATCCATATTCCTGCCGACCACATCCAGAACATCAGGTACGGAAAGAAAAACAATACAAAAAAGCGCAGGCAGAACAGTGCGTGTTCGAATTGCGGAGAGACGAAAAAGGCCGCACAAGCCCATGCAAAAACCACAAGATTGATTCCATATTTCAAGCCAACCGGCAGCTTATAGCAAGCGCAGTAAAAGCTCAAAAAGGAAAGCAGAATGTAGAGTGCCGCGCTCCCATATCGTATCCATCTGCTCCGAAACGTCTTCATCTTGTTATTTTAATCCTTTCCGCTCAATTCACATCCACGACCACCAGTTCCGGCTGGTTGAAGATGCGCGGGAACGGCTCCGAATCGCCGAGGCCGCGGCTGATGACCACCCGCGACTCCCCCATCTGGTTGACCCCGCTGGTGTACTTGGGCAGAAATCCCTGACTGGTAGACCAGAGGCCTTGACTGCCGATGCGCACCTGTCCGCCGTGGGCGTGGCCGCTGAGCACAAGGTCGAACTGGTACAGCTCCAGCGATGTGTCCAGAACCTCCGGGCAGTGGCAGATGAGGATGGTGCAGACGTCGTCCAGCTCGTTCGTCTCGCCGTTCATGGCGTCGGCCACTGCGCGGGAGTTTTCCCGCTCCAGCTGGGCGCGGGGCCACTCGAAAAAGCCGCCGATGCGCAGCTTCCTGCCCTTGAATTCCACGTCCTCATAGCTGCCGTTCAGCCAGTGGACGCCGGTGGCCTGAATGTCGTCAAAAAGAGCGTCGCTGCCGCCCGCGTACCGTCCCCCCCACTCGTGGTTGCCGGGGGCATAGTATACCGGCGCAATGTCCACCAGCTGGTGCATCAGGTCGAGCACGACGTGGTAATCGGTGTCCGTGTCGATGTTCATATCGCCCGCCACCGCGATGAGGTCCGGGGCAAGGTTCTGTATCTTCCGCACAAGGTCGGCATTGTCTTCGCCGTACTCGTGGAGATGCAAATCAGACAGCAGAACGATGCGCAGGTCCTCTACCGGCTTATCCACCGTGACCGAATAAAATGTCGTGATGAAGCTCTTATTCATCTGCAGATTGTACAGCAGGATGCCGCCCAGCACAAGCACGACGGCCAGCAGCCCTGCCAGAATTTTTTTACTCATCTTTCCCATAAATCACTCTCAGCTTTCGCTCTTCAGCGGCGACGACTCAGCCGCCTTCCTTGCATTTTCGGCCTCCTGACGGGCTTTTGCGTCCGCGCAGCGGCGGATGGCCAGCCTCAGCAGGGCGCGGATCTCGTAGGCGTCATCCTTCGCCGAGTTGGAGACGCCCGTAAAGACGCAGGGGCCAAACACGGCCAGCTCGGTCTTGGCCAGCAGATTGCTCAGGCGGTCGATGCAGTTCCTTGCCAAGTCGATGCTGCAATCTTCCAGCAGGACGATGAAGTGTCCCGCGCCGTTGTAGCCCACAAAGCCCAGCGTCCGGAAGACGTATTGCAGCTGGTCGCCCAGCGCCCGCAGCGCCTTGTCGCCGTCGTTGCGGCTCATCCCCGAGAGGTCGACCTGAATGTGGATGACGGTGAACTGGCCGTTCAGACGAACGGTGCTGTAGCGGTCCACCATGGCGTCGCACCGCTCGCGGTTGGGCAGGCCGCTCTTCTTGTCCACATAGAGATAGTAGTCCACAAAATCGCCCAGCCGTCCGAGGAAGATGGCGCAGAAGCAGCCCAGAAAGAGGAACAGTATCACCGACAGGGCCGCATAGAGCTTCAGGTTGAGCTTCGCGTTGACCACGATGCTGTTCTTCATCTTGATGTTGTCCGCACCGTTGACCTGATTGAACTCCTCGACGGTCTCGAGGGAAAGCTCATACAGGCTGGTGAATTTCTGCACCAGCTCGTCGATGCGGTCGCTGGCCCACTGGGCCTCGGCGCTGGCGGGGTCGGTGTTCCAGGTCACATCGGCGTAGGCGTTCAGGATCTCCTGTGCCTTTCCCTGCGCGATGGTAGCATCGATGCGCTCGGCGTGGAGGTCGGCGTAATGCCGGATGAGCTTATCGTAGGTGGTGGTGACGTCGCCGGAGGGTTGGGTGGTGTAGTCCCGCACCACATCGGTGATGATCTGGGTCTCGCCGCCGTCGGCGTTCCGGTTGGCCGAATAGACCGCTGCGCCGTCCAGCGTCTTGTCGCCGAACTGGTCGATGATGTCCTTGGCCTCAGAGATGTTGTTGTTCAGGCTGTCGATCTGAAGCTGGTAGCGCAGGATGGCGTTCTTCTTGGTGTTGACCAGAAGGTTGTGGTCCCGCACCAGCTTATTGTTGATAACGTAGGCGTAAAGGTCGTTCAGGGCGTTCTGGGTCAGATATTCATACTCCGATACGAGGTCCGAGAAGGAATAACCCGACTTCACGCTGTAAAAGCCGTATTTCTCTTCTGCCTTTTTTCGCAGAAAAGCCGCACTCTCGTTGGCGTTGTTGCGCAGGATCTCCACGCAATCAATATACTCGTAGTTCGCCACCGAGACGTTGCTGGCATTGTTCGGGAAAATATCCGCGTCCACATGGGTCTCGCTGTAATACTGAAAGTAGTTCGTCAGCACCGAGTCCAGCACATTGCGGGCGTAGTCGGTGGCGTCCTTGCTGTCCACCGTAAAGGAGACCGCGTAGGTCGTAGGATAATACTCGTATTCGTCGCCGTTGGAAAGAGCCGTCTCCTTTTTGGTCTCTTCGTCCTCCGGGATGACCTCCTGCACCGAGATCCGGGGGCGGATGGACTCGGTGCTGGCCGTCAGGCCCAGATCCTGAATGGTCTTGTTGATGACCGATGCCGAGGTGATCTCGGAAGGGTCGATCCTTGTTCCGTCGGCGTTCAGGCCCTCGCCGGCGTTGGGGCCTGCGTACTGGATAACGGCTGTGGCCGTGTACGACTGCCGCGACGAAATAAACTCATACACGCCCAGACAGCCCACTGCCGTGACGAGCATGATGACGAACCACCATTTTTTCAGGTAGCGCAGCAAATCAAAACTTTTCATTCTTCCTCCATCCTGTCCCAGAGACGGATATTATTCGTTCTCCATCCGCTGGCGCTGGCGCCGGACGCACGCTTGGACGGCTGCGCCCAGATAGCAGACCGCACAGACCAGCGCGGCCAGCATCACGCTGCGTTTCACGTTATAGCGCTGCATGAAAGACATCTGCGGCTCACTGAACATAAGATAGCTGTGGATGCGCTGGGCGTAGCAGTCGGCGTCCAGCTCCCGTGTCGCGCTCACGATGTCCGCGAGCTGCCGGGTGATGTTGTCCACCATGGCCTGCGCCATCTGCACCTCATGCGACTCGGTGAACTGTTCCAGCGCCATGACCTTGGAGTTGTTGGTGGCGATGCTCTTCTGGGCCTCCACCGCCGAGCTGAGCAGCTCGTTGGCCTGCAGGGCCAGATCGTCGATGCCGATCTTGGTGCGGGACATATAGAACGCACCGTCGTTGTCATAGGTGGGGATGAGCACCGAGGAGACCATCTTGTTGTTGTAGTTGTCCAGAATGGTCATGTAGATCGCGCTCTTCTGGGAGTCGCTCATCTCGTCCCACCGCAGGGTGCGGTTCAGCTCGTTGAGGTCGTCGATGCAGCGGAAATTGTTCTTGGCCACGCCTTTTTCCCAGATGTAGCTCTGGTATTCCCGGAGGGTATAGCCCTGCAGGTTCTGTACCTGTTTCTTGATGGCACTGTAGCTCTGGCCGCTGGCGGAGAGATAGGAGCCGTCCTGATCGTTGCGCACCGTGAGGTAGTTGTTGACCCGGTCGATCATCATGCTGAAGTAGGAGCCGATCTCCTCGTAGTCCATGTCGCTGTAGTCATCGTCGATGTCCAGCGAGGTGGCGTTGACCCGGTAATCTGCGGTGAACCGCTTGAGGTATACCCGGCATATCTCGTCGAGGAAGTCCTGCACCGTGATCTTCCCCCAGAGCGTCCACGGCAGCTTGACCGAGAGATAATAGGACGAGCTGATGTAATAATCGTCCTCCTTGGTCACGATCCGGCTGGTGGTGGGGCTGATGGAGATGCAGTCCGCGAGGTCGGCGGTCGTCAGGTCGTCCTGCAGGCCGGTGGCCTGTAAGATGGCCTCGAGATACTCCTGCGTCAGGAACTCCGACTCGCTGAAGCGTGCGCCGTTGGGCGTCTTGCCGGTGACACTCTCCTCATAGTTCAGGGACATGGTGGTGCTGGCCCCAAAGCTCTTGACGGTGGTAAGTACGAACATGAACCCCAGCGTGCACACCACGCCCACGGCAAAGAGCCGGCGCACCTTCTGCACGAAGACCTCGAACAGAAGGCGGAAGGAGAGGAGGCTGTTGAGGAAGTCGTGAACGGACGAAAAGGCCGGTCTCCTCTTCAGGCGGTGCTTCCAATGTCTGCGGAAGCGTCCCCGCTTTTCCCGGGGAGCTTCTGTCTCCTCGGCTTCGCTGTCCTCTTCCGGCTCGTCGCCCTCTTCGACGATGTTCAGCTCTGCCCAAGCGGCGCTCTCCTGCTCAGGCGGACGCGCCGATCCAGAGCCGCGCCCCCGTCTCTCTTCCGGGCCGACCTTTCCCTCATGCTTCGGTTTTCTTCCCGCAGATCTCATTCGCAGTTTTCCTTTTCACTCTCTTTATGGTCACGCCCTGCTGACAGGTGCGCATAATTCAACTATTATATAATACCGCAATTCGTTCTTAATTACAACTACTCCGGAATTTTTCACATCCGTTCTGCCGCATTTCAGAGCATTTGCGGGGCCGCCGACTGTCTTATCGCTGAGCTTCATGACGCCGTCGATCAGGACATCGCCGCCGCAGTTGGAGAAGAAGGTGCCGAGAACGAGGAAGCAGCCGTCGGGAGCGCCGGGCAGCGGCAGCAGACCCCCGAAAAAGAGTCCTGAAGCGCGCAAAAAGCACCGGCTTTCTCACGAAAACCGGTGCTTTTTCTCATGGTTCTATTCTACGCCCGCGCAGGCAGAGGAAGAGCGCCTCAGCTGCGGTACTCGGCGGGCAGCTGGTCCATGCTCTGCCACTTGGCTATGGCCTCGTCCAGCTTCATGCCCTTGGCCACCGCGTCGCGGCGGCAGGCGTTGACGGCCTGGATCTCCTTCATCTTCTCGCCGGTCAGGGTGTAGCCCTTCATGGCGATGAGGGTGGCGGCCCAAGCCACCATCGGGATGATGCAGAACAGCACGATGACCACCCAGTTCA
>CABUHM010000058.1:0-7492 GCA_902491355.1 uncultured Eubacteriales bacterium | reverse complement strand
GGATATCTCGCTCCGACGTGAGGATATGATCATTGTATCGCCCGACGAAGGCGGTATGGGGCGATGCACCTACTATTCCTCCGTTTTGGGACTGGATCTGGGCATGTTCTATAAGCGCCGCGACTATTCCATCGTGATCGACGGCAAGAACCCCATCGTTGCGCATGAGTATCTGGGCAAAGATCTGGACGGCAAGGATGTGATCATCGTGGACGACATCATTTCCTCCGGCGAATCCATGCTGGACGTTGCGACCCAGCTTAAGGCAAAGGGTGCTAAGAGAATCTTCATCTTTGCTTCCTTCGGTATCTTCTGCAACGGTCTGGAAAAGGCGGACAAGGCATATGCCGACGGCATCTTTGACGGTATCTTTACAACAAACCTGATTTACCGCACGCCCGAGCTGAAGAGCCGTCCATGGTATCATGAGGTCGATCTGTGCAAGTATGTTGCGCTGATCATCGACACCCTGAATCACGATAACTCCATTGACAAGCTCCTCGATCCCGCAACCCGCATCAAGAATCTTCTGGCAAAGGTTCACGGCGAGAACGTGAACACCGGAAACTGAGAATACCATTGGCACGGCGCTTCTGTGATTTCGGAGCGCCGTGCTTTTTGACAGAAAAATCCCTGCGGCATGTGTTCATTTGACACATGCCGCAGGGGGTGGTTTATTATGCGTAATGTCCGAGTCTCAGCGGATGACGCCGGTACGGCGCAGTTTGATGAGAACCGTCGAGAGGGCGGGAACCAGTGCGAGGTTCAGGAGCAGTTCGATGAGGAAGTTCCAGCCCGCCAAAACTGTCACAAGGTACAGGGTGAGATCGGTTCCTGCCGCCCAAGCCGTCAGGGTATCGCGGAAGAACAGGAAGGTCATAAGGATGAAAATACCCGTATTGACCACAGGCGCAGTGATCGCCGCCAAAATCGAGCTGACGCGCGGATTGATCTTCTTTTGCAGTGCCCGATACATCAGTGCGGCAACAAAGCCCGCAACAACAGCCTTCAAGATGCAGATCGCCGCCGTCATAAACGGGTTCGCCGCAAACAGAATCCCGCCGCCGACATCAATTCCGGATACACAGCCGATCAGGGTAACGATACCGAATACAAGACCGAGCAGTGCGCCGCAGGAGACACCGAAGGTGATACCGCCTGCCACAATGGGGACTAAGGTCAGGGAAATACTGACGGGACCGATCTTCGGCCAAAGATACGAGCCGAACTGAAGCGCCGCAACGATTGCCGCCAGCACTGCAATTTGCACTGTGCGAACCGTGCGGGAGGTGTTGGTTGTTTTAAGCATGATTGCTCCTCCTGATATGAGTGGATCTGCCGCGGCGGGATATTCCGATGTTTCCCATGCGCAGATATTTACTTTCCTATTATACCCGAGAAAACGGTTTCTGACAAGACCGTATCTTTCACAAAAAACAACGGATTTTCCCTTGCTTTTCCACCTCTTATGTCAATTGTGGACAGGCTGTGACGAATGTCGTCGCAGTCTGTCCGCATGTCGTTTCCGTATGAGATCAGAAATCGCGTGTTACGGTTTCGCCCGCCTTCATTTGCATGACGGTTTCCTCGCCGTTGCAATGGAGAACGAAATCGGTATCGAGCCGCGCGTGCAGGGTCAGATGGGTGACCCGACGGTCGGAGAATTTTGCATCGACCACCACGCCGCCGCGCGCGACCAGTCCGTCAAACGAGCCCTCTGTGATGTCGGACGGCAGGGCAGGCAGAATGCGGATATGTCCGCTGTGGCTTTGCAGAAGGGATTCCGCGATGCCCGCACATCCGCCGAAGTTGCCGTCGATCTGGAACGGCGGGTGCGAATCGAGCAGATTGTCGAGGGTAGAGCGGGAAAGCAGACGGCGGATGGAAAATGCAGTGCCGTCGGTGTCCTGCAGGCGGCAGTTAAAGAGCAGAAGC
Source organism: uncultured Eubacteriales bacterium (assembly GCA_902491355.1). Lineage (GTDB taxonomy): Bacteria > Bacillota > Clostridia > Oscillospirales > CAG-272 > UMGS2055. Next base: position 5,557 of record CABUHM010000058.1, on the reverse strand, counting down.
CATGCCGCGCTCCAGCCGGTGTGCGCGCCGCCGCCCGACAAGCGGCGTTCCAGCGTTTTCTTCGCCGCCGCAAACAGCTCGGGCGTTTCGGGTGTGATCTGGTTGCCGGGGAACAGACCGAACAGGTGGGAAATGTGACGGTGACCGATCTCGAATTCCTCCACGTCGTCCATCCATTCCATGAGCTGTCCGTATTTGCCTACCTTCATGGGCGGGAGCTTGGGAAGCGCCGCTCTGACCTGTGCCGCCTTTTCGGGGTCGAGGTGCAGAAGCTCCTCGGCTTCGAGGTAGAAGCTGAACAGACCGTGAATGATCTGATTGTCCATGGTGGGGGACAGGCACAGGGAGACCATGTTGCCGTCAGCATCGAAATACTTATTCTCGGGCGAGGTGCTCGGACCGGAAAGCAGGTATCCGTCGTGCTCGAAGAGGTAATCGAGGAAGAACTGCACCGATTCCGAAATGAATTCGTATGCGGTTTTTTTCAGGAAATCCATATCGTGGGTGTAGAGGTAGTGCTCCCACATGTGGTAGCACAGCCATGCCGCGCCGAACGGCCAAAAGCCGCAGAGGCAGTCGCCGGCGGCGGTGAAGCCGTACAGATCGCTGATGTGGTGCACCACGGTGCCGCGGCAATGGTACATTGCCTGTGCGGTGCGTTTGCCGGATTCGAGATAGTTTTGATTCATATAATCGAACAGGGGCAGGGCACACTCGCTGATGTTGGCGACCTCGGCGGGCCAGTAATTCATCTGCAAGTTAATGTTGGAGTGATAGTCTGCATTCCATGGCGCCTGAATACCGTCCGCCCAGACGCCTTGCAGGTTTGCGGGCAGAGAGCCGGGACGGCTGGAGGACACCAGCAGATATTTGCCGAACTGATAGTAAAGGGAGATGAGACGGTCGTCCTTGCCGCCGTCGCGAAACAGATGGCGGCGACGGGATACGGGAAGCGCCTCGACGGCGGGATCGCTGTTACCGAGGGTAATGTCCGAGCGGGACATCATAGCGCTGAAATCTTCGGTGTGGCGGGCAAGCGCGCTCTCCCACATAAAACTCGGCACGGGCGCTTCGGTGTCGGTTCGTGCGGTGATGAACATGGTAAAGGTGTCGGCGTCGCGCACCTCCACGGCATCGGACGTGACCTTCATGGCGCCGCCCTCACATGCAAACTGCATGCGGATATTGAAATTGTGGTTTTTGCATGCGGTCTGACCGCGAATGCACCAACGGTCGCCGTCGGCGGAGCGCTCGGTCAGGTTCGGACGCTCATAGGTCAGACGGAAGCGGAGCTTCTTCTCGCCGCCCTCGGCGCAAAAGCGGACGGCGATCATGCGATCCGGATAGGATGCAAAATAGGTGCGCGTGTAGTGCGTGCCCTCCTGTGTGTAGTCAACCGTGGCAGTGCCGCGCATCAGGTCGAGCGTGCGGCTGTAATCGGTACAGCCGTCGTTTTCAAAATCAAAGTACAGATCGCCCGCCGTCTCGTAGGAGCGGATGTGCGGGAAGGAAAGATTCTTTTCGGCGTATTCGTCCGCCTCATGACCCTTGCCCTCCAGAAGCATCTGCCGCAGAACGTCGATCTTGCGGCGAAAATCGGGATCGTAGTTTTTATGATCCTCGGGACTGCCGCACCAAATGCGTTCTTCGTTGAATTGCAGGCGCTCGCGTCCGACTCTGCCGAACACCATTGCGCCCATATAGCCACAACCGATGGGGGAAGCGTTTTCCCAATCGGCGGCGGGGTTTGCCAAATACAGCTTGTAGTCCTTCATGATGTAACCCTTTCTCTTGCTGTCGGACGTGACCTGTGAAAACGGTGGATATCCGACTTTCTCTTGGTATTATACCATGACGGTGAGGGCTTGTCAACGCATCGCGCAGGAAAAGAATTCCGAAAATCCGCACTTCTATTTCGCCGCTGAGAGCACAAAAAGCAACGGGAGTCCCAAATGTCGGACTCCCGTTGCGCATGACAGATCCTGCTCTGCGAAGAGATGTAAAATGCGGTCAATCCTTGACCTCGACGATCTTGATTCCGGAAACCGGAATGCCCGATTGCTCCACGGCAATTTCCTTGATCTGTGCGATCTCATTGGGCAGGAGCGCGTCGGAGCGCACGATGATGCTTGCGTTGTTATCGCTGATGACCGCAACGCATTCCTCAAAGCCCTTGGATTTGACCAGTGTTTCGATCTTTGCCTCCGCTTCCATTTGCGCCGCGATGCGGTTGATGCCCGACAGCGCCTCGTCCTTCAGCTCCTGCAGTGCATCCTCACTGTTGACCACGGTCTGGTATACGCCGATCGCCTCGTCCCGCGCACGCTGACGGTTGATCTGCGCCACAGCGAAATAGCTGTCCTCGCCCTCGGACTGATTGCCGTAGTCGATCACCTGACCGCCCGTCGGCTCCTTCGGCTGTTCTGCGCTCTGATCGCCCGAGAAGAAGAGCCAGTTCAGATATACCGCACCGCCGAGAAGCACCACGGAGCATGCTATGATCAGATACTTTCTGTTTTTTTGCGATAGGAGCTTTGGTTTGATCTCGCGGAGAAAACGGAATCTATCCCGTTTTTCGGGCACAACCGCCGTTTCGACCTCGGTTTCCTGCCTGATTTCGGTATCGCTCGTCATGATGTGAACCTCCTTCATCATTGCTTTGTACTAAAGGTATGCAGTGCCGTGCGATTTTATGTTATCCCGTGACATAGACACGGTTACTGCCCAGGTGAAACAGGGAACAGATGAGCTGTGTCAGCTCCAGACGCAGTGCGGCGTCCGCCCCGGGACATACCACGGCGACGCCGCATATCTCCGGCTCGTTCTCCCGCAGAAAGACCGCCTGCTCGCCGTCCGAGCGTATGGTGACATAGGAACGGTTTGTGCCGTTTCCGTCCTGCGCGTAGACGCTCTCCCTGCCGGACGACAGTGTGACCATCACGCTGATATTGCCCACGCCCGGGATGTCCTCGAGAAGCTCCCGCACTCTGTCCTCCAGCTCCTTGCGGTACTCCTGCATTTCCTGCGCCTGTTTTTGGACGTCGGGGGTATCTTTTGCGCTTTTCGTCCCGCTGTGGGAACCGAATAAGATCAGAAACAGTCCCACGGCAAGCCCGAGAACGATCAGCGGCAGTCCCTTTTGCCGTCGTATGAATGCAAAAAGCTCTTTCGGTTTTATGACCCATCCCCCCTCCCGTCATCCAGTCTGAGCCAGCCGCGCACCGCCGAGGTGATGCTTTCCTGCTGACTGTGCGGCGCATCCAGAGGAAAGAACAGGGAAACGTCGGTGATGAGAATGTTCTCGGGATCGGTTCGATCGATCGCGATCCTGACCTTGACCCCGCCGATCCCGTATTGCCGCGCGATCTCCTCCTGCAGTGCGTCCTCCAGCTTCTGCACCTGATAGTCCGACGCGATCTCCTCATAGCTCGGCAGATCCTTCACGCCTGTCCCGTTGCCCTCGAGCGCGGACAGGATCTTGTCGGGCGACAGATTTTTTGTGAGCGGCAGAAGCAGACACACGCAGATGCACAGTCCCGCCGCGTATCGGATGTGATTTCTCATGCCGCCGTTTTTTCCGTCGGGCGCAAGCATGATGCATATGGTGGCGCCGCCTGCCGCCGCAAACAGATAATATAGGTACTGTCCGATCCCGTCCATAGAAACGACCTCCCCCATTTCAACTATACGGCACGGCTCACGGTGCACACAAAGAGGATGAATACAAGAATAAAAAGAACTGCCGATGCGCACAGCAGGGCGATCCCGAAATTGACGATCTCCCCGCATCCGTCAAGGAATTTGCTTTCCTTCTCCGCGCCCACGGCGGCGCCGACTGCCGACGAGATGCCGAATATGATCTTGTACCATATCAGACTGCACAGGGGCGGCAGAACGACCAACACAATTCCCGCGATGCCGAACGCACCGACGGTGGTACGGATGTACCCCATGCCGCCCGCCAGGGTCTGTGCCGCATCGCTCAGAACGCCGCCCACAAGCGGGATCATGTTGGAGACGGCGAATTTCACGGTTTTCAGGGTCATGGTGTCCGCTGCGCGGCTCAGGACGGTCTGTACGGAAAGAATGAGGGAAAGCAGGGACATGATTACGGTCAGAAGTCCGGTAAATATGCTTCTGACCGTTTTTGACAGACCGTCGAGATGTAACTCAGGACACATGCCGGACAAAAGCGTGAAGGCAAAGCACACCTGCAAAACAGGGAACAGCACAAACGCATTCACGTTTTCCAGCAGGGAAACGGCAAGGGCAAACCCGCCGGACGCCGCTGTGCCGCATGCCACCTGACCGTCCGCCGCATACAGAACGCCCATCACGGGCAGGATGCTGTCGGCAAAGACCGTCATGGAGGTCAGGGAATCGGAAAGGGAAGTCCATGCCGTTTTCAGGATGGAATGGACGTTGATCCCGAGGCACAGCACCGAAAGATAACGGATGACCGTCCCAACCCGACCGTTCATGACGTCCTTGCCCCATGCGTTGACGGCGCTCAGCAGGATCAGAAAGCCGAGCAGGGTGCAAAGGCTGTTCCACTGGGTCGTTACGGTATTGCGCACGATCTGCACCAGAACGGAGAGCCAATTCTGCGGCGAGCCGATGTCCGCCGTCTCGCTGTCGCCCGCAAAATATGTCTGCATGCCCTCCGGAAGCATTTCGCGCACGTCCGAGGGGAGCATTTCGGGCAATTCGGAGGGCGTGTAGCCCGGGAGCATTTCACCGTCCTCTGTCGCAAAACAGCCCGTCCCCAACACGACCAAAAGAAGGGCGGTTACGATAAAAAGGACAACGCCGTGTCGAGCAGAGAGGAAAACAGCGGGAGCGTAATGACCGTGATCTCCGCCTTGCCCAAAAGCTCCAGCTTGCCGCCAAGAGCGCTCTCGCCCGCATCCCGACACAGGTCGGCGGCGTTCTGGGTCAACAATCCGATGCCGAGCGCGCGCAGAAGCACATTCAGACAGCTTCCCGCCTCGCCCATCCCCTCGGTCCTTTGGCGTATGTAGCTGATCGCGGGGTAGATGCACGTCACACAGCAGACCAGAATGGCGCACGAAGCGGCGGCGGTGAGGAGCAGTCCGAACTCCGGACGGAACTGGCGAAGAACCACGGTGCAGAACAGGGCGACGACGGCAAAGCCGCAGATCTGTAGCGTACTCAATGCTCACCGTATCACAAGCCGAAAATGGTGCGTATGGTGTTGATCAACTCGCCGATCTCCTGAACCAGTAAAAGGAGAACGATCACCACGCCCGCAATGCACACAAGCATTGCCTGCTCGTCCCGCCCCGCCTTGTTGAGGATCTGACATATGACGCACACAATAAGTCCGACGCCGCCGACCTTCAAAATGAGACTGATATCCATTTACGTTATCTCCTCCAATCGCAATCGTTTTACAACAAAAGAAGATCCACGGTCAAGCCCACGGCGCCGCAAACCGAAAAGCACAGACGCGTAGTCTGGGGCTTCTTCTTGCGCATGGACTCCACCGCCACCTGGATTTTTTCGCCGTAGTATCGGCAGTGGGCAAGCTGTTCAT
>CABUHM010000057.1:0-7517 GCA_902491355.1 uncultured Eubacteriales bacterium | reverse complement strand
GTGCTGAAATTGTCGATGTTGGAAAAGGAAAAGCTTTGTATCCTGCGGAACACGTCGTGACGGAGATTCCGCGCAAAGCCGGACGAAGCCTTGGCACACGTAAAGCCTGCCAAGCCGCCGCACGCAAGGGAGAGGACTGCCATCAAAAGCAGAATTCCGCCCTGTTGCAGGATCGCCGGAACGCCGGCGCCCGCCTTGATCTGATTGACCAGATTTGCGGTGATGAACGGGATCATGGTCTCAATTACGGCTTCACCGACGATAAAGATCAGAGTCAGTATGGTCGGACGCTTGAATTCACGGACACACTGTGCCAGTCGTTTTATCATAAATTCACTCCTATCCGCCGCATGACAGCGGCATTTTATATGTATTACAAGGATCGTGTCAGGGTCACGTAAGCCGCTTAAAACGGTTCGCGTGCAACTGAATTATTATACACCTCATTTTTGAACATTTATAGTGACAACTCATGACGCGGAGGAAAAATGTCCCACAATTTTACGTCGGGTTTTTCGGGCCGCGCAAGGGTGTTTTTCACAAATTCCATACCTATTGTATACATGTAAAAACGGGACGCGTCGTGTTCGCGTCCCGTTCGTCGGTAATTTGCCTCGGTTAAAATTGCTCGTGCGCAAAAAAGTCTGCCATGTCCCGCAGCTCGGCACGGTCGTTTTTTTTGAGTGCAGACACCAGCGCACTGCGCGAAAACGGCTGACCCAAAAGCGCCGCCTCGGTCAGGGCGGGAAGCTCGGCGTCGTTTGCGTCGGTGTAGAGCACGGCATGCTTCACACGTCCCTCGGAGACCGAGAGCAGAAGTTCAGCGCCGCCCCACGCAAATCGCTCGTCAAAGGAGATGTCAAAGGGAGGCGTTTTCCCGAGTCGCCACGCGTCGGACGCATGACGCTCCCGATATGCACGCCATTCCTCCTGCCGTGCGGGCGTCGGCACGAATGGCTCGGTTTCTCCGTATTCTGCGCGGAATGCCGACGGGATACCCTCGAGCAGGGAAGCGACCATTACTTCGCCGTTGATCTCGCTCAGATTGCACACGCGGGAGCGAACCGAGGAGATGCCCTTGGCGGCGAGCTTGCGGGGATCGGGATTCAGATAACGCGGCAATTTGGTCAGGTCAGTCGACACAAGCAGGGTACCGTGATGCTGACGCGCGTTCCCGCGGGCGCAAAAGGCGTTGCCGGAGAATTTTCTGCCGTTTGACAAAATGTCGTTCCTGCCGGACAGCTCACACGAGATTCCCGCATCCCGAAGCACACGCACAATCAGTGCAAACTGTTTTTGCACGTCATAGCGCTCCTCTCCCGCAATAAACGAGAAATTCAGATTCCCCTCGTCATGGTACACAGCGCCGCCGCCGCTGATACGCCGCACAAGCTGAACATCGTCGCGGCGAATGGCATCGAGATTGCATTCCTTCCACGGATTCTGATTTCTGCCGATAATCACGGCGTTTCGGTTAATGTAAAAATACAGATAGAGATCCTGCGGTCCGCAGTGATCCAAAAACCATTCGTCCGTTCCGAGATTGGCATAGGCATCGCCGGTTTTAGAGAAATACAGATAGTTGTTTTCGTTTTTAGGCATGGCTCGTTCCTTTTGTGTTCATATAAAATTCAACAAAAGATGATACGTTGACGGTGATATCAATAAATTTTCTTGCCTTCCCGCCATTATTCGCGCTCATTCGACAAGGGAAGTGTGGTATACTGCACTTGTGACATCTGACACCATTTCATCGGGGGCGGATCTGGCTTTTCCGTGATTTTTTTAGTGTGTCATCAGTGAAAGAGGAGGAGGTCCGGATACTGAGACGGACGCAAAGCCGCATGCAAGTGAGAAAAGATATCCGCTGTGCCGTAGTGAATAACCGCATGATGCCGGGCGGCTTGTCGGAGGAAGAAAAAACAGAATTGGGACGTGAACTCTGGCGACTGATATGCGAGGAGGGCGTGAATTATTTCCTCACGGATATGATGCCGGGCACTGACATGACCGCCGCGCGTATGGTGCTACAATTCCGCGCGCAGTTTCCGTATCTTGCACTGGAGTGCATCATTCCGTTTGAGCGTCAGGCGGTAAAGTGGAACGAAAAACTGCGGGAGGAATATTTTGACATTGTAGAGAACTGCGACAGGGAGACTATGATCTGCCGTAGCTTTACGGTGCGTTGCTGGGAAACGATGGATCGCTACTGCTCCGAGCGTTCGCAGTTTGCCGTGTTGCAATTTCCGACAGACGCGGGGGATCGCAGTGCTTCGCGCTTTCGGGAATATGCCCGCGTCAACGAGTGCAGTGTCATTGATATCGGCAGGGCATCCAAAAAAACAACGAAAAAGAAGGAAAGCGGGACTGTCTGACAGAGGCAGTCCCGAATTCTATCACGCGTTGAGGATCAGCGCCAGTATGCGGCAGACCTCGGTTCCTTCATTGGAGACGGCATGTCCCGTGCCGGAACGGCACACGGCGGTATCGCCCTCGCGGAGCACGGTCTTTTTGCCGTTATCGTCATAATCGGCGCATCCGGAGAGCACATGATATATTTCGGTGTCGTTTTCGTGCACGTGATATCCGACGCTGCAATGAGGCTTCAGCTCGAGAACAGCAAACAGCCTGCTCTTGTCGGCAAGATCAGCGGCGTCAGCGATGTGAGTGATGTTCAATTCGCCGTTTCCGCCGCCCATTGCGGGACGAATCTCGGTTTCCAAATCGCTTTTACGATAGATCATAACAATTCCTTTCCGGCGGCGTTGCACCGCTTTTTTATTATATTATACACATATTTCGCGGAAATGCAAGAGGGAAGCGCCAAAAACGGCGCATCGGTCGGGGCGCGGTCATATTCGGCGCGGACATGACATACACATGAAGCAAAACACAAAAGGAGATTTCGGCATGGAAATTTCATACAATCCGGTCAACGGCGGCAATGACCGGTATCAGACCATCGTTTGTCGGACCGCCGTGACCGACGAGCTGAGCGGCGAATATGTCCTGCCTGATTATATAGGCGACGTAAAGCGTATCCTGCACACCTTTGTGCGTCCGCGTTACAGTGAATGCACTGCGGAGAGCGACGGCATCCGCATTCGGGGTGAAAGCGTATTTTCCGTTCTGATGCTGACCGAGGAGGGAAAGGTCGCCTCCGGTGTCTTTTCCCTCGAGTACACCCATCTGTGTGAGTGCGCGGCAGCGGACGGCGACATTTCCGCCATGTGTTATCCGGTTTGTGAAAATGCGACGGCGCGTCTGCTTTCCCCGCGCAAGATCGCCTTGAAGGCGCGCATGCGAACGGCGGTTTCGGCAGTGGGCACATCTCCTTGCGTGCCCGAATACAGCGGCACGCACACGGCGGCGGACGAAGCGGAGCTGGAATGCCGCACCGATACGGTGGACACCCTCTGCCTGTGTCGGGCGCAGAAGAGCGATCTGCATTTCAGCGAGGACATGGTTCTGGACGGTGCGGAGAGCGTCATCGGCGAGATCCTGTATATCGGCGCGGAGGTATCTCTGCCCGAATGCCGCACGGCGGGCGGAAATCTTTCGGTTTCGGGTGAGATGACCGTGTTCGCGCTGTGTACCGACCCTGCGGGAAAGCTGTACTGCACCCAGCGCCGTTTTCCGATCTCCGCGACCCAGAAGTGCGACTGGAAGGACGGGATGAATCTTTGGGCGTGGGGCACGGCGGACGGCGTGAAGGCTTCGGTGGTGCCAAACAGCTACGGCGAGAATAAGGTGATCGAGCTGGATGTCACCTGGTCATACTGCGCGGAGGGAGAATGTAATCTGCCCATGCAGATCGCAAGGGATGCCTATTCCACACGGTATGTATGCGAAAATACGTATGCGCCGCTGAACCTGTATGCGGGGAGAAAATGCGAACGGGCGCACATCACCGTGAACGAGAGCCGTCCGCGGGGTGAGGTTGGCGGGGAAAGCGCGGAAAAGGTGCTTTTTACGTCGGTGCGCATCCAACCGGCGGCGATCGTGACCGACGAAAACGGATGTATGCTCTGCACGGCAAACGCCGAGGTGGCGATGCTGGTGACAGACGGTGAGGAATCGCCCTCCGTCCTGCGCTTCACCGTTCCCGTGAAGTATGAAGGCGATGCCTTGCCGCAGGGAAGCGTATGCGATGTCCGCATGGAGGCGGAGGGCGTGCGCGGGCGGCTGGATTCGGGTGCGGTCTACTGCGATTTTGAGGCGGTCCTTTGCATTACCTCTATAGAAAAGCTCTCACAGACCGCCTTGCGCGAGGTGCGTTTTGATCGGGATAACCCTCTGCCGCCCGACAACCGTCCTCCCATCACCCTGTATTACCCGCAGGAGGGGGAGAGCGTTTGGGATATTGCAAGACGCTATCATACCACGCAGGACAGCATCCTGCACGCAAACCGTCTGACCTCCGACTGTATCCACACGGAAAAGGTTCTCATGATCCCGTCCCAAAACAAAAACGGGGTGTATTCGGGCGTGATTTGACCTATGGAAAAGACAAAACCGTCGGACACGGGACTGTGTTTACAGTCCCGAGCCGAACGGCGGTCAGTAAACCGTATTTTCCGCAACCGACTTGCCCGTGCGGAAGGCATGGGCATTTTCCAGTGTGGTTATGCTGATTGCCTCTAACGCTTCATGGGTCAAAAAGCCCTGATGTGAGGTCACAATGACGTTGGGGAAGGACAGGAGCCTTGCCGTGACCGAGGTCTTTAAGATATCGTCCTCACGGTTTTCAAAGACGTTGTCTCCCTCCTCCTCGTATACGTCCAGACCGACGCCCGAGAATTTCAGGGAACGGATGCCGCGAATCAGGTCCTCGGTACTGATGAGCGCACCGCGCGACGTGTTCACCAAGATGACGCCGTCGCGCATTTTTTCAATGGCTTCGTAGTCGATCATGTGGTAGGTCTCTTCGGTCAGCGGACAGTGCAGAGAAATGAGATCGCTGTTTCGCAGTACCTCGTCCAGGGTCACGTAATTCACAAAATCAAGTCCGGTGTTTGGAAACTTGTCGTATGCGATCACCTGCATGCCGATGCCGCGGCAGTACCGCGCCATGGCGGCGCCGATCTTGCCTGTGCCGACGATGCCTGCCGTCTTATTGTGAAAGTTGAAGCCGGTCAGCCCCATCAGGCTGAAGTTATTCTCTCTCACCTTGATATATGCCTTGTGGATGTGGCGGTTCACTGCAAAAGCAAGCGCCATGGCGTGCTCCGCAATGGATTCGGGCGAATACCCGGGAACACGCATGACCGTGATCCCCGCTTTGTTTGCCGCACGTAAATTTACATTGTTGAAGCCCGCACAGCGAAGGAGGATCAGCCGAACCCCCATCTCCGCCAGCTTCCGAACCACGCCCTCTCCCGCGTCCGACGCCACAAACAGGCAGACGGCATCATAGCCGCGCGCCAGCGACACGGTGCGGGGAGAAATGTCGGTTTTCAGAAAATCGACGGTCAGCTCGGGAAAATCGGGAAGAACCCGTCGGAAGGATTCCTCGTCGTAGGGTTTCGTATCATAAAAGAGTATTTTCATATCGATGCCCGTGCGGTAGCCGTCCGTTTGACAGGGAAGCGGTCACCGCACCCTTTCGGTTTTTCGATTCTTTGCATTTTTTGACTTTACAATGCCATAATATAGGTGTGTTTTTACCCGTCCGAACGTGCGGAGGGCATATTGCGAAGCATGTTCTCAATGAGGATGCCGTAGCCCTTTTGCGGGTCGTTGATGAGGACATGCGTCACCGCGCCCACCAGCTTTCCGTCCTGAAGAATGGGAGAGCCGGACATGCCCTGTACGATACCGCCCGTCAGCTCGAGCAGTGCGGGATCGGTGACGGTCACGATGAAGTTCTTGCTTCCCGCATCGTTATTCTTGCCGACATCGGACAACTTAACCGCATATTCCTTCACGCTTCCGCTGACACCCGATAACAGCACGGCGTCCCCGTTGCGGATCTCGCTCTTGTTGCCGATGGGCACGGTCTGTATGCAGAAATCGGGTTTTGAGCTGTACGCGCCGTACAGACCGCTTTCTTCATTCGTGCTCAGTTTACCGCACACATTGCCTGAGAGATATCCCTTGATCTCACCCGGCTGTCCCGGCATGCCCTTGGCGATGCCGCTCTGGATTACGTCGGTCACATTGCCCGCACGCAGAGGAAGGAGCAAGCCGGTATCGGTGTCGCAGATGCCGTGTCCCAAGCCCGCAAAACTGCTTCCGTCCTCCATTACAAATGTGACCGTGCCGATGCCCGCGGACGAATCCCGTATCCACATACCCGCGCGGTACATGCCGTCGCCGCTTTTCACGGCGCAAAGTGACAGTGACGATTCCTCGCCGCCGCGCGAATAGGTGATCTCCATGGGCTGTCCCTCGGAGCCTTCCACGATGTGCGTGACCTCCTCCACGGTATTGACCTCCGTGCCGTTTATGCTCAGCAGGATATCCTTTGCGCGCAGACCGGCATCGTGAGCAGGGGAGCAGGTGCGGTTTTCGGTGTTGACCGAAGTCAGCCCCACGATCATCACGCCGCGTGTGTACACCTGAACGCCGAAGAGAGAGCCGCCGGGATAAACCGATATTCTGTCGCAGACCGTGACCGTGACGTCTTTGAGCGGAAGCACGCCGAAGAGTGATGCCTGTCCCACGCGTTCGGTCACATAGAAGTCCTGCGCGCCGCCGTCTCCCTCGGCATAGGTCAGCTGTACAAACGCGCCCGCCGACAGCGCTTCTCCGCTCCGATATACCGATACGTCGGATGGTACACGGTAATCAAGATATCCGATCCCTGCCGCCGCGGCAACACACAAGATGAGCAGTAGGGTACATATTCTTTTTCCTGCTTTCATTCGTTTCATGGTCTTTCCTTGCCTTTATTATCATTCAATATAGCCGCTGTTTTCATGATATATGCGACGGCGCCGCAATCTATGCCCGACAGATTTCGCGGCGTCGGTATTACTATGCGCGGGTCGTGACGGAATATGAGATGAAAAATTTGCGGAAAAACGTCTCTTTTTCCGTTTCCGTGACCGCAGTACGGGCGTTTGCGCGGGTGCTGACGGCTTTCGGGGAAAAATGGCATGTCTGACCGTGGCACTTAAGGGAGAAAAAACTAAAAATAATGTGGTCAATTTTGCTAAAAATTAACCAGTCGGATTCGCACAAATTTTTGGGGATAATTTCCTTGTCGCTCTTGCATTTTTTGCATGGGTGTGGTAAAATAATAAGGTATGAATATGATATGCAGAGGTGTTGTGTATGGCAGAGCTTCGGTGGAATCCCATGATCGGGGACTGGGTCATGATCGCATCTCACCGTCAGAATCGGCCGCTGATGCCAAAGGATTGGTGTCCGTTCTGTCCCGGTGACGATAATCCAAAGATTCCGAAAACGTACGATGTGTTGAAATACGACAATGATTTTCCGGCATTGTCCCAGAATCCCCCTCCCATGGATCAGCCGTATCCCGAGTCCGCCGCCGATCTTTACAAAACGGC
>CABUHM010000056.1:0-7533 GCA_902491355.1 uncultured Eubacteriales bacterium | reverse complement strand
GCTGACTGAGGGATTGTAACAGATACTTTTTGCGCCGAGACAATCCCTCAGTCACGGTTTTACGCAGAGTGCCGTGCCACACGGCATAGCCGTACCGCAATTTATGAAAGGAGGATACCCATATGTTTGAAATACAGGGAAAGGTCAGCACCGCCGTCTGCTACGCGCGGGTCGTGGAGGACGACGCCATCGAGCAGATCCGCAGAATGTGCGATTACGACCTGACCAAAGACAGCCGCGTGCGCATTATGCCGGACGTTCACGCCGGAAAAGGGTGCACCATCGGCACCACCATGACGGTGACCGATAAGGCATGCCCCAACATTGTGGGCGTGGACATCGGTTGCGGGATGTACACCGTCAGGCTCGCTGAAACCGAGCCGGATTTTGTACGGATAGACGAAGCGGCGCACTATATCCCCTCCGGCATGAATACATGGGAAGGGCGCATGGAACGCTTTGACCTGACGGGACTCCGCTGTTTCCGCTCCCTGAAAAACACCAAGCGTCTGGAACGCTCGCTGGGGACGCTGGGTGGCGGGAATCATTTTATCGAGATCGACCGTGCATCCGACGGCACATGTTATCTTGTGATCCACTCGGGAAGCCGAAATCTGGGCAAGCAGGTCGCAGAGCTGTATCAACAGCTTGCCGTCGATCTTCACGCAGGAAAAGCGGAGTATTTCGCCCAACGGGACGAGATCATCCGCACCTACAAGGCGGAAGGCAGACGCGCGGAAATCCAGGCGGCGCTCAAGGCGCTCGAACGGGAATTTCAAGCCAAAGCGTCGGATGTGCCCGAGGATCTATGCTGGCTCTACGGGTCGTTTCTCGAGGATTATCTCCACGACGTGGAGATCTGCCGGCAGTTTGCCAAAAGAAATCGGGAAAGGATGGCGGAGATCCTTTTGGAACGTGCCGGCATGACGGAAACGGAGTCCTTTCACACCGTCCACAATTACATCGACACCAAGGAAATGATCCTCCGCAAGGGCGCCATCGCCGCCCACGCAGGAGAAAAGGTCCTCATCCCCATCAACATGCGTGACGGCTCGGTTCTCGCCGTGGGACGGGGCAATCCCGAATGGAATTACTCAGCACCCCACGGGGCAGGCAGAATCATGTCGCGCAGTCGGGCAAAGGAGACGATCGATCTGGGGGCATATCAGGCGGCAATGGAGGGAATTTACACCACGTCCGTGAACGAGCTGACCATTGATGAGGCGCCCATGGCATATAAGTCCATTGACGACATCATCGATGTCATACGGGAATCGGTGGAAATTCTGGGCATCATGAAGCCCGTATACAACTTTAAGGCGGCGGACGGTGAACCGCCGTGGATGAAAAAGAAGGTGACATCAAATGAGGGAACTGATCAAGCAAAAGCTGAGACAGATTGAAAAGGAAAACAGGGTCAAAATACTGCTTGCCGTGGAATCGGGAAGCCGCGCGTGGGGCTTCGCTTCCCCGGACAGCGACTACGATGTACGCTTTATTTACGCACGGGAAAAGGACGATTACCTGCGTCTGGAGGCAGTCCGCGATGTCATCGAGCTTCCGATCTCGGACGATCTGGATATCAACGGCTGGGATCTCCAAAAAACGCTTCGCCTGCTGTATCGGTCAAACCCCACCCTGTTTGAGTGGTTTTCCTCTCCGATCGTATACACGGAAACGCCGTTCGCCGACCGACTGCGGAAGATCATGACCGAGTATTTTTCGCAAAAGAAGAGCCTGTACCACTATCTGAGCACGGCGGACGGAAACTACCGCGAATTCCTGAAGGGCGATACGGTCAGGGCAAAAAAGTATTTTTACGTCTTAAGACCGGTGCTTGCCTGCCGCTGGGTTCTGGACAGGCACACGCCTCCGCCCATGAAGTTTTGCGAGCTTGCAAAAGCGGAACTGCCGTCGGAGCTGACGGAGGAGGTACGCCGCCTGCTCCGGCTGAAAACCGAGTCGCCCGAAATCAAAATGATTCCGAGGATCGATGCGATCAATGCATTTTTGGATGAGCAGATCGCCGCGCTCAAGGAAGCTCTCGCCGCCATGCCGCAGGAAAAGAACTGCGGTTGGGATGAGCTGAACGAACTGTTCCTGTCTGCAATTTCGTAAACGGCACAACGAAAAACGCGCCCCCGAACCGTTTCCGCGGCTCGGGAGCGCGTTCTGACTGCATCGGATTATTGAGGATCACGCCGTCAGTCGTGTACCTTCAGCGTATTTCCGTCCGAAAAGGCATCGCCGACCTTTTCACCGAGCACAAGATATGCGTTGTTCACCGGATCAAAGCTGATCGGCTGCAGCTTTGCGGCATCGGGCAAGCCGTTTGTGCCGAGAATGCTTTCGTCAGCA
The DNA here is from genome assembly GCA_902491355.1 of uncultured Eubacteriales bacterium. Taxonomy (GTDB): domain Bacteria; phylum Bacillota; class Clostridia; order Oscillospirales; family CAG-272; genus UMGS2055. Next base: position 5,175 of record CABUHM010000056.1, on the reverse strand, counting down.
TTGACATTGACGATCTTACCGATAATATGGCCGTCCTCATCGATCTTCACCAGCTCGCATTCCAGTGCCATCGGCAGTTCGGTAATGATGGGCGCGTCCACAAATTCGCTCTTTTCGGTGTGGAAGCCCGCCTTTTCCAGTTTGTCGGGCGTATTATTGGCGGACACAAGACCCACATAGTCGCAGGCGGCGGTGTGTGCCTTGTCGGCAAAGCTGACGGTGAAAGCGCCTCTCGCCTTGATATTCTTTGTGGTCTTGTGACCCGCGCTCAGGCACAGAATCACCTGATCGCCCTCGTAAATGCCGCCCCATGCGGCGTTCATCGCGTCGGGCTTGCCGTTTTCGTCGTAACTGCCGACGATCAGCACGGGCAGGGGGTATATCCAAGGCTTTTAATCGTTGGCAAGGTATTCGGAGTGACACAATAGACACCCTCTGTGAATACCTTGATATTTCCGTAGGTGATCTTCTTGTTTATCTTCCAGTTAATATCGCACTTGCGGGATGCAGATATGACATCGGCAACGGCACGGCTGATCTTGCTTTTGATTGCAACGATTCCGATTCTTCCGGAACGATTCATTGCGGGGCAACCGTGGAATTGGGCGGTTATCCGTTTTCCGGCGATGCCGCCACTGTACGAACAACAATTGCGGAGTACCCCGCGCACGGCGACAAACAAAAACGCGAAAACAAAATACTGGAAACGATGTTCAGGCAATTGTCCCCTACCGTGATTTCACTACTCAAATTCCTGATCGAAGATTGGATAACGCTTGAAATATCGCGGGCAATACGTTCCTCCGAGGAATGTGCGGCAAAATACGGATACCCCTCGGAAAGACGCTTGTGGAAGTGCGAAACCGTTTTCCCGCCGAATTGGAAAAGAGACAAAAGTCATGGCAACAGTTGAAAAGCGAATCGGAAAAGGCGGTACGAGCTACCGCATCACCGTCGCAGGCGGCTTGGACGAGAACGGCAAGCAAGTCCGCATACGCCGCATGTGGAAGCCACCGCGCCCCGACATGACAGATCGCCAAATAGAAAAAGCCCTCTCCAGAGCCGTCGCCGACTTTGAGAGGGAGATCGAGCAGGGGTATCGGTTAGACCGCAAAGGCTGTAGCGATATCCGCCTCCGTGGGATTGCGCACAGAAGCGGTATTTACGCTCGAAAAGAACACCGCGCCCCTGTCAAGCAAAACGATCCTCGAACATCATCGTTTGATTTCCAGCATTCTTTCCCAAGCCGAAAAAGAAATGCTGATCCCGTTCAATCCCGCATCCAAGGCAACGCCGCCAAAGGTGCAGAGGAAAACACCTGATTACTATCAGCCGCAGACCCTGTCGCAAATTCTTGACGCATTGGATTGCGCCCCGCTGAAATGGCGTGCGGCAACATATCTGCTGATCGATACCGGATGTCGGCGCGGGGAAGTCATGGGACTGAAATGGGAAAGCCTGGATCTCGACAGCGGCGTTATGTCGGTTGAAAGGGCGTTGCTGTACAGCCCGAAACGCGGCGTGTATGAAAGCACGCCAAAGACCGGGAAGATCCGCGTGCTCAGATTAGCGTCCGAAACCCTGTGTATTCTGAGGGAGTGGAGAGGGATGCAGGAGGCGCGGCGCGCAGAATGCGGGGACGCATGGATCGACACTGGATACGTATTCACACAGGACAACGGCGACAGAATGAACCCCGACAGCCTCACGGATTGGCTGAATAAATTCAGCAGGGCGAACGGCTTACCGCACATACACCCGCACGCCTTTCGCCATACTGCCGCTTCAACCATGATTGCAAACGGCGTTGACATTGTAACCGCCGCCAACGAATTGGGGCATGCCAGCGCGACAACCACCGCAACGATCTACGCCCACCAGATCGCCGAAGCCAAAGCGCGCGCGGAAAATGTACGTGCGGACGTATTCAAGCGGCGGCAATAGGGGAACAGCCAAAGGATCATGTATCGACAGGCATTGCCCTTGGCAGAAAAGCAAAGAGACAATTTTTCAGAGCATTCACCCCAAATTCACCCCAAAAACGCATTTTTACGCCGACGCCGTGAAAGTGTACAAAAATGAAAAACACCCGAAAAGCCGCATAAATAAAGGCTTTTCGGGTGTTTTGTTTTGGTTGCGGAGGCGGGATTTGAACCACACGACCTTCGGGTTATGAGCCCGACGAGCTACCAGGCTGCTCCACTCCGCGATATCTTGGTGCCGGAAACCGGGCTTGAACCGGTACGAAACTTTCGTTTCACGGGATTTTAAGTCCCGGGCGTCTGCCAATTCCACCACTCCGGCATCCCGTCGCATACAGTAGTATACCACAGGACGGCGAAATTGTCAAGTGTTTTTTGAAAAAAGTATGCAGAATCGATCGTCACGATTCATGATAATCCGACATGCCGCGCAGCAGCCGCAGTCTGTCTCATCAGACGGAGATCAATTCCCCTGTTCCGACCGCAGAAAGGCAACGTGCGCCCATCAACATTACAGTCGAATAACTGCGCCCATCACGCCGCGCTTTCCCTGCATTCCGCGATGAGAGAAGAGGCGATCCGTATGACAGCAGGTACACAGGTCGGACACCGCGATATGATCCGGCGCGATCCCCTCCCGCAACAGCACGCGTCGATTCCACGCGGCAAGATCCAATTTTCCCTGCCCCGACTCGCCGTTCTGTACGATGCAAGCCTCTGCGTCCTCGCGGCAGACATCATAAAAGGTCTGTATTACCTCTTCGCCGACGGTATAACAGCAGGAATGGATACACGGTCCGATCGCCGCCGTAACGGTTCTGCGGTCGGCACCCGCCTCGCACATTGCCTCAATTCCCTTTGCCGCAATGCGAGCGACACTCCCGCGCCAGCCCGCGTGCAAAGCAGCCACAACGCCGTTTTTACGGTCACAAAGCAGAATGGGCACGCAATCAGCCGTCTTGACCAGCAACACCACATCGGGTTCGTCGGTAACAAAGCCGTCGCAGGTCAAGTCGATTCTGCCGCAATCGCTTTGTGTAACGTACAGGACACAATTGCCGTGCACCTGCTTCGCGCGCACGATCCGATCGGGTTGCGCGTCAACCGCCGCGGCAAGACGCGACAAATTTTCGGCGACGTGTGTAGCGCTGTCGCCCAGACCGTCGCCGATATTCAGTTCCGCCAGATGCGGCAGTGTGCTGACGCCACCCTGACGTCCCGCAAAGCCATGATGCGGTGTCAAGAGAGAACACTTGAGAAGCGGAACGCCGTTTCGCGTCTCGGAATAAAAGCGTGTTTTCGTCATACGGCTACACCTCCCGTTTTTAGGTTTGCGCGGCATGCGCATCGGCATTCGGCGTGTCGGTCTGATGCTCGTGCGGGTCAAAATAGTCCTCCCGCAGCAGGGCGCAGACCCCGACATCATGATATGTGTCCTTCACATAAATTGCCTCCCGATGGATCCCCTCAAAGGTCATTCCGCACTTTTCCATAACGCGTCGGCTCGCCTCGTTGCCCACCATATAGCGCGCCTCCACACGGTGCAGACGCAATTTGAGGAAGCCGAAAGCGATGACGCAAGCCGCCGCCTCCGCCGCCAGTCCCTGTCCGTGATAGTCGGGATGGATGACGTACCCGATCTCGCCGCAACGGTTTTCGGTGTCCAATTTGGCAAAGCCGCAGGTGCCGATGAGCCGTCCGTTTTCCGCAAGCTCCAGCCCCCAATCGTAATACTCGCATGCGCGGTATTTTTCCTGAAGGTCGTGAAGATAGCGACGCGTATATCCCACCGACGGGTGGGTATCCCACAAAAGAAACCGTGTGACCTCTTCCCGACAGGAATAATCGTACATGTCGTCTGCGTCCGATTCATAGAGCTGACGCAGAACAAGACGCGGCGTTTCCAGGCGCGGGATCAAAGTCAGCCGTTCCTCGGATACCGACGGTCCCGCAAGACCGAGCCGTGTGATCATTTTATGCAGTCGTCCGTACCTCTCCGCCAATTCCGTGCCGCCTCGTTTCCGTAAATGCTTGATTACCATATTTTACCACAGCCGACTGCACTTGTCAACCGCACAGACGCGGAAATGCCGAAGGCTCGATTGAAACTCTATTGATGTTTCGATCTGTCGGCGCAACAGACGGAGCGCGAGCGACCGGTAACTGCGTCTTCTTGATTCTGCAAAGACGCAAGACCGAGGAACATACAAAGCCCCGCGTCGGTCGCCGTCTGCCACAGGCAGACGGCTCGGACGGGAATCGGCGGCAGATTACGTCTGAACGCTCGGCTTTGTCTCACTGCCGCCGATTCCCTCACGCGCGCGGTAAACCGCGCGCGCCCCGACGCGGGGCGCGAAGTCTGTACTCACCCAAAAGAAACGACCACCCGAGATGCCGCCCTTGGCATCCCGAGTGGTCATTTTTTGAATATCGCTCTCCGTAAAAGCACGTCAGACTGCCGCGCACGATTCCCGCTCACTTATGCCTACACCCCGCGTTGAGCAAACTGTATGTAAAACGAGTGGGTATTTTCAAATCTTAGGTACTTTAAGTTTGATAATACTGAGCTTGTGCATTCCACAGCTCGCAGTATCTTCCTTTGGAGTGCAGAAGCAGTTTGTCATGCGTTCCCTCTTGAATAATGCTTCCGCCTTCCATAACCAACACCCTATCACAAAACTTACACGAAGACAGTCTGTGAGATATAAATACCACCGTTTTATCCTTATATTCTGAGTGTATTCCCTCATAAACCGCCGCTTCGGATATGGGATCCAATGATGACGTTGGCTCGTCCATTATAATAATATCGGTATCCTTATAAAATGCCCTGGCGATAGCGATCTTCTGTCCCTCGCCTCCTGACACTTCAATGCCTTCCGGATCCAACTGCCGATACAAATATGCATCCCGTTCACCAATCAGCCGTTCCGATACCCCCGCACTTCTCATTGCGTTTACCACCTTGCATATATTCGGCTCACAGGAAACACCGACATTCTCTTTGATCGGAAGTGCGAACAAATTATAATCCTGAAAAACAGCCGAAAACATCTTAGGATCCGGTTCATTGCCAAACACGGATATTTCGCCTTGCGACGGTTTAAGTAATCCACACATCAGCATAGCAGGAGTGATAGCCCCTCTGTCCTTAATGCTTTCCATAAGGTTCTGCATATCTTCATCATCAAGA
>CABUHM010000055.1:0-7535 GCA_902491355.1 uncultured Eubacteriales bacterium | reverse complement strand
GAGCTTCTCGAGGCGGGCGAGACCTTCGACATGATCATCACCATCGGTCCCCTGATCATGATGAAATTCGTGGTAGCGACCGCAAAGCCCTACGGCGTACCGGTCACGGTCTCCATGAACCCTATTATGATCGACGGCACGGGCATGTGCGGCGGATGTCGACTGACCCTGCACCGCGACGGAAAGCGGGAGACCCGTTTTGCATGCGTCGACGGACCCGATTTCAACGGATATGAGGTCGATTTCGACGAAGCCATGTCCCGCGGCAGAATGTATGCGGACTTTGAGCATCACGCATACGAAAAAGCATGCAACCTGTTCAAAAAGGCATAAAAGGAGGAACGAATATGGCGATCAATCCGAAAAAGCACGAAATCCCGACCCAAGATCCGGCAGTTCGTGCCACCAATTTTAACGAAGTAGCGCTTGGGTACACCGCAGGCATTGCCACAGAGGAGGCAAAGCGATGTCTCAACTGCAAGAACAAGCCCTGTATCTCCGGTTGCCCCGTGCACATCGAGATCCCCGACTTCATCGGACGGATCAAGGAGGGTGACTTCGAGGGCGCTTATCAGATCATTTCCAAGTCCTCTTCCCTGCCCGCCGTTTGCGGACGCGTCTGCCCGCAGGAATCCCAGTGCGAAAGCAAGTGCACCCTCGGCGTCAAGTTCGAGCCTGTCGGCATCGGCAGACTGGAGCGCTTCGCGGCGGACTGGCGAGCATGAAACCTCGGTGCCCGAGGCACTTCCCAAAAACGGTCATAAGGTCGCCGTGGTCGGCTCGGGTCCCTCCGGTCTGACCTGTGCGGGCGATCTGGCAAAGAAGGGCTACGACGTAACGGTCTTTGAGGCTCTGCATACCGCCGGCGGCGTGCTGGTTTACGGCATTCCCGAATTCCGTCTGCCCAAGGCGATCGTGGCAAAGGAAGTGGAAACCTTAAAGGCATTGGGCGTCAGGATTGAAACCAATGTCGTCATCGGCAAGACGCTGACCGTGGACGAACTGTTTGAGGACGGCTTTGAGGCGGTGTTCATCGGCTCCGGCGCCGGACTTCCCAAATTTATGGGCATTGAGGGCGAGGGTCTGAAGGGTGTGTATTCCGCGAACGAATTCCTCACCCGCAGTAACCTGATGAAGGCATACCGCGACGATTCCGCAACTCCCATCATGAAAGGCGGACGGGTCGCCGTTGTCGGCGGTGGAAACGTGGCAATGGATGCCGCGCGTACCGCACTGCGCCTCGGCGCAAAGGTCAGCATCGTGTACCGCCGTTCCATGAACGAGCTTCCCGCACGGAAAGAAGAGGTGGAGCACGCCATTGAAGAGGGCATCGAATTCAAGGTGCTCAACAACCCCGTGCGCATCCTCGGGTATCAGAATCCCGACGATCCGCGCGACCCGAAAAACGGCTTTGTCAAAGCCATGGAATGTGTCCGCATGGAACTGGGCGAGCCGGACGAAAAGGGACGCCGCCGTCCTGTGGAGGTTCCCGGGAGCGAATATATTATGGATGTGGACTGCGTCATTATGGCGCTGGGCACCTCTCCGAACCCGCTCATCAAGAATACCACAAAGGGTCTTGAAACCCAGAAATGGGGCGGTATCGTAGTACATGAGGACACGGGACTGACCTCCCGCCCCGGCGTGTATGCCGGAGGAGATGCTGTGACCGGTGCCGCAACCGTCATTCTTGCCATGGGCGCGGGCAAAACCGCTGCCACCGCAATCGATCAGGCATTACAGCAAAAATAATCCGCACGACACCCGCATTTTTAGTTTTTGAATAAGTCCGCATGACCCGTCAACACACAGCCGGTCGGCACAAAATGCCAACCGGTATGTGTGCTGTTCGGGGGAAAGCGGTCTTACATACAACACAGTATCCGCAGCGGCTGAATCCGACATATATGAGGAACCGTATCAGCGGAAGGAAGATGGAGAATATGAACAAGATTACAATCATCGGAACCGGGAGCGTAGGCTCCACAATTGCGTATTCTGTCGCCATGCTCGGAATGGCGTCGGAGATCGTCATGATCGACATTAACCGTGAAAAGGCACTGGGCGAGGCACTTGACATCCGTCAGGGCACCCCGTTCTGCGCTCCCTGCTCTATCTACGCCGGCGACTACCCCGACGCCGCAGGCTCCGCCATTGTCGTTCTGACATCCGGCATTGCAAGAAAAGAAGGTCAGTCCCGTCTTGAGCTGGCGCAAACCAATGTGGACATCACAAAGAAGATCATTCCGGAAATCACCAAGTATGCGCCGGATGCGATCTATGTGATCGTTTCCAACCCCGTTGACATCCTGACCTACACCTTCCATCGGTTCTCCGGTCTGCCGGAAAATCAGATCATCGGTTCGGGCACCATTCTGGACACCGCGCGCCTCCGCGCAAGACTTTCCGAGTATTTCCGCATCAGCCAAAGCAACGTTCACGCTTACGTGTTCGGCGAGCACGGCGACACCTCCTTCATTCCGTGGTCGGTGGCAAACATTTCCAACGTGCCGATTCAGTCGTGCCGCGAGGTCTTTTCCAACAGCGAATTTGAAAATCCCGAGCTGAACCTTGACGAGATCGAAGCCTATGTCCGCACCTCGGGCGGTCGCGTCATTGCAAGAAAGGGCGCGACCTTCTATGCCGTTTCCATGTCGGTGTGCCACATCTGCAAGAGCGTGCTGAGCGGCATCGACACCACCATGACCGTTTCCACCATGATGCACGGCGAGTACGGCATCGATGATGTCTGTCTGAGCACCCTGAACGTCGTGGGACGCAACGGCGTGCGCAACAAGGTCAACGTTCCGCTGACCGACGATGAGATCGCAAAGCTCCACCACAGTGCAGATACATTGAAGACAGTTATCACCAATTTACATATTTAAGGCAGGTACAGTAAAATGGAATATCGCATTGAACACGACTCCATGGGCGAGATGCAGGTTCCCGCAGACCGTCTTTGGGCGGCGCAGACCCAGAGAAGCCACGAGAACTTCCTCATCGGCGTGGATATCGAGACCATGCCGCGCGAGATCACCCGCGCATTCGGCATACTCAAAAAGGCGGCGGCGCTTGCCAACGCCGAGCTGAAGCCCGAAAAAATGACGCAGGAAAAGCTGGACGCCATCACCGCCGCATGCGACGAGGTGATCTCCGGCGCTCTGAACAGCCACTTCCCCCTTGTGGTGTGGCAGACAGGCTCGGGCACGCAGTCGAACATGAACGCAAACGAAGTCATCGCCAACCGCGCCAATCAGATCGCGGGCAAAAAGCTGTGCCACCCGAACGATGATATCAACATGAGCCAGTCCTCAAACGATACCTTCCCCACCGCCATGCACATTTCGGCGGTCGCGGCGATCGAGGACAAACTGCTCCCCGCGATTGAACTTCTGATCTCCACCTTCCGCCGTTTGGAGGAAGAGAACCGCGGCATCGTCAAGTCGGGCCGCACCCATCTTCAGGACGCGACCCCCATTGAGTTCAGCCAGGAGATCTCGGGCGCGCTCCAGTCTGGAGCGGGATGCCGAATTGCTCCGCCTTGCAGTGAAGCCCCTGTATGAGCTTGCGCTCGGCGGCACCGCCGTGGGTACCGGTCTGAACGCCCCGAAGGGCTTCTCCGAGCTTGTCGCAAAGAAGGCGGCAGAGCTTACCGGCAAGCCGTTTGTCACGGCGCCGAACAAGTTCCACGCGCTGACCTCCAAGGATGAGCTGGTCTTTGCGCACGGTGCCATCAAGGCGACCGCATGCGATATGATGAAGATTGCAAACGACGTGCGTTGGCTGGCAAGCGGTCCGCGTGACGGTCTGGGCGAGATCCACATTCCGGAAAACGAACCCGGCTCCTCCATCATGCCCGGCAAGGTCAACCCCACCCAGTGCGAGGCTGTGACCATGGTCGCCGTTCAGGTCATGGGCAACGATGTCGCCGTGGGTATGGCGGCTTCTCAGGGCAACTTCGAGCTGAACGTCTTTATGCCGGTCGCAATTTACAATTTCCTGCAATCCGCACGTCTTTTGGCGGAAGCCATTGTTTCCTTTAATAATAACTGTGCAGTCGGTATCACCGCGAACCGCGATAAAATGTATCATAATCTGCACAACTCCCTGATGCTTGTCACGGCGCTCAATCCCTACATCGGATATGAGAACGCCGCAAAGACCGCAAAGAAGGCATATAAAGATAATATATCCTTAAAGGAAGCCTGTGTGGAGCTTGGCTTTTTGACAGCCGAGCGGTTCGATGAGGTCTTTCATCCCGAGCAGATGGTCTGATTCCGTCGGACAGTCCGATTCGCTTTTTGGAGTTTTTGGAGGTACATAAATGAAAGTCAGTTATTTCCCCGGCTGCACCCTCCGTACCAAGGCTAAGCTCTTGGACGAATATGCCCGGAAGAGCGCTCTGCGCCTCGGCGTGGAGCTGTGCGAAATTCCGGATTGGCAGTGCTGCGGCGGCGTTTTCGTCAGTGCAAAGGACGAGATTGCTTCCAAGCTCGCCGCAGTGCGTGCGCTGGTTTCGGCACGGGACAGCGGTCAGCCGCTCGTCACGGTGTGCTCCGCATGCCACAATGTCATGAAGCAGACCAATTACGCGATGGCGAACGACAGCGATTTCGCCCTCCGCGTAAATAACTATATGGCACAGGACAAGGATCCGTCCGCCCCCTATCACGGCGAGGCGGAGGTCATGCACTATCTTGAGCTGCTGCGGGATCGGGTCGGCTTTGACCGCATCCGCGAAGCGGTGGTCAAGCCCCTCACCGGTAAAAAGATCGCCGCGTACTACGGATGCCTGCTTCTGCGTCCGGGTCGCGTCATGGCGTTTGACGACGTGGAAAATCCCCGCATTTTAGAGGATTTTCTGCGTGCACTGGGCGCTGAGCCTGTCGTCTACCCCATGCGCAACGAATGCTGCGGCGGCTATACCGTTCTGGAGGATCCTGCGGCATCCGCACGCCGTGCGGGCGCGGTCAGCGAAAGCGCCGCCGCACACGGTGCGGAAATGATCGTCACCGCATGTCCCCTGTGCAAGTACAATCTTGAGAAAAACGCCGGAACACTTCCGGTGATCTACTTCACCGAGCTGCTGGCAGAGGCGCTCGGTATCAAGGAGGATACGCATGAACAGTAAAACAGAACGCCAAAAGGAACAGATTCTGCATATGAGCGGCGTGAATCCCCGTCTCTGCATGCGTTGCGGGAAATGCTCCGGCACCTGCCCCTCCTATGACGAGATGGAATATCATCCGCACCAGTTTGTATACATGGTGGAAACGGGCGATATCGAACCCCTTCTGCATTCCGAATCCCTGTACAAGTGCCTTTCCTGCTTTGCCTGCGTGGATCGCTGTCCGAGAAACGTAGAGCCTGCAAAGCTGGTAGAGGCGGTACGGCTTCTGGTTCTGCGCGAAAAGGGCGGAAACCGCCTCTCACCGGACGATATCCCGTCGCGCATCGACGACGATATGCCTCAGCAGGCGCTCATGAGCGCTCTGCGCAAGTATTCTAAATAAGAAAGGAGAAACAAACCATGCAAAGAATCGGAGTATTTGTCTGCCACTGCGGCACCAACATCGCCGGAACAGTGGACGTAAAAGCCGTGGCAAAGGCTTTGCAAAACGAGCCGGGTGTTGTTTTCTCCACAGATTATCAATACATGTGCTCCCAGTCGGGACAGAACATGATCAAGGAAGCGGTCGCAGAGCATCACCTTACAGGCATTGTGGTCTGCTCCTGCTCGCCGCGTATGCACGAGGCGACCTTCCGCAAAACTGCCGCCGCTGCAGGGCTGAACCCCTACATGGTGGAGATCGCCAACATCCGTGAGCAGTGCTCCTGGGTGCATAAGGATATGCCCGTCGGCACCGAAAAGGCGATCATCTTAGCAAAAGCGGCTGTGGCGAAGGTCAATCTCAACGCACCGCTGACCCCGGGCGAAAGCCCCGTCACCAAGCGTGCGCTGGTCATCGGCGGCGGTATCGCCGGCATTCAGACCGCGCTCGACATCGCCGAAGCCGGATTCCCCGTGGACATTGTGGAAACCAAGCCTACCATCGGCGGTAAAATGGCTCAGCTCGACAAGACCTTCCCTACCCTGGACTGCGCCGCATGTATCCTGACCCCGAAAATGGTGGATGTGGCACAGAACGAGAACATCCGCATCTTCTCCTATTCCGAGGTCGAGGATGTCCGCGGCTTTGTGGGTAACTTTGAGGTCACCATCCGCCGCAAGGCAAGATACGTCAATGAGGACATCTGCACCGGATGCGGTCTGTGTACCGAAAAATGTCCGCAGAAGAAGGTTCCCAACGAATTCAACCTCGGCATGGATAACCGCCGTGCCATTTACATTCCGTTCGCGCAGGCAGTGCCGAAGGTCGCAACCATCGACCCCAACTACTGCACCATGCTGAAAACCGGAAAATGCGGCGTGTGCTCCAAGGTCTGCTCCGCAGGCGCCATCGACTATAAGGCGACCGACACTATGGTCACCGAAAAATACGGCGCCATTGTCGCCGCAACCGGCTTCAATCCCATTCCGATGGATCAGTTCGACGAGTATGCATACTCCCAGTCCAAGGACGTCATCACCTCTCTGGAGCTGGAGCGTCTCATGAACGCCGCAGGCCCCACGGGCGGCACCCTGCTCCGTCCCTCGGACGGCGAGCATCCGCACACCATCGTCTTTGTGCAGTGCGTCGGCTCCCGATGCTCCGCATGTGCGCAGAAGGGCAAGGAATATTGCTCTAAGATCTGCTGTATGTACACGGCAAAGCACGCAATGCTCATCCGCGACAAATATCCGGACACCGATGTGTACGTGTTCTACATCGACGTGCGTACCCCCGGCAAGAACTTCGACGAATTCTATCGCCGTGCCGTTGAGGAATTCGGCGTCCATTACATCAAGGGCATGGTCGGTAAGGTCGCACCCGACGGTAAGGTGCTTCACGTGCAGGCTTCCGACCTTCTCGCCGGAAAGCAACTGCATATCGATGCCGATCTCGTGGTGCTTGCCGCCGCAATCGAGCCGGATAAGTCCGCACGGCATCTCGCAACCATGCTGACCGCAAGCATGGATACAAACGACTTCTTCACCGAAGCGCACCCCAAGCTCCGTCCCGTGGAAAGCCCCACAGCCGGCGTGTTCCTCTCCGGTACCTGCCAGGGACCCAAGGACATTCCGGAAACGGTATCTCAGGCGAGCGCGGCGGCGGCAAAGGTCATCGGCCTGCTCTGCAAGGATAAGCTGACCGGTAACCCCTGCGTGGCGCATTCCGATGAAATGATGTGTAACGGCTGTTCCACCTGCGAAAAGGTCTGCCCCTACGGCGCCATTTCGTATCAGGATAAGGAATTCCGTATGCCCGACAGAACCACAAAGGTGCGCCGCGTTGCCGTGGTCAACGAAGCGGTGTGCCAGGGTTGCGGTGCGTGCACGGTTGCCTGCATGTCGGGTGCCATGGATCTCCGCGGCTTTACGGTGAAACAAATTATGGCGGAGGTAGACGCAATATGCAAGTAAACGATTA
>CABUHM010000054.1:0-7567 GCA_902491355.1 uncultured Eubacteriales bacterium | reverse complement strand
GTCTGCCGTGCAGAAATAGTCGGTGTCCTCTGCTAAGCTGACCGTTTTGCCCGCCTGCGGGAAATCGATTCCCGCGAATTTCGCATCGGAATAGCCGATGAGCGCCTTCAGCTCATCCAAGGTGGGAAGGGTGAATTCCTCGCCCTTGTGCGCCTGACGGCTCCAGACGGTCTCATATCCGTCGGTTTCGTTGCCGAGGCGGATGCTTGCGGTGTATTCGGTCTGCTCCTCCTCGGTCAGGTTGGTCCAGTAGAGAGGGATGGTGACCTGCATATCGTAATCGTTGAATGCCAGCTTGCTTCCCTTATACGTAACGGTCATGTCGCAGGACAGGTAACGCGTTCCCTCGGGGACGTTGACCGTGATCTCCGCATAGGGATTGATTCCGACCGACTGCATGGAGAAATTGGGGTTGGAGAAGGTGAAATTGTACATGCTGAGATTATAGCATTTCTCCAGTCGCTGACCCGTGACAAGATTCATGCAGTTCAGGTTGCGGTACTTGGAGGGGAGGCGCATGGTGATGCCGTTGGAGCTGTCCCTGTCCTCATCCACGATGCGGACAGGCTCGGCGGTGTCGGGATCGTATGTAAACTCATAGGGGAAGTACCGATCTCCCGCTTTCAGGAGAGGATATTCCTTATCCACAAGGTCACAGCTTGCCTCGAACATGCCGCCCACAGCTTCTGCTTCAAGGGACACGATGAGATAGACGCCGAAGTCCATGTATACCGCGCCGCCCATACGCTGTGTTGAGACGAAGTGGGAGGTATTTGCTTGACGCGAACGCTCATAATCGTAGATGAAGAAGCCGTACAGCTTGACATAAGGACCGAATTCCAGAGAAACGCTCACGCCTGCCACGTCTTTACAGCCGACGGCAAAGCCGAGGCTTCCCTTGATGCCCGCTTTCAGTCCCATTTTACCCATGACGTAATACTGGAATGCGAACTGTTCGTCGATGAGATCCATGGTCTCGCTTCCCGCACTTGGACGGAACAGACCGAACTTCACCCAGAAAGTGTAGCGCTTGCCGATCTCCTGCTGGAGGCTTGCGCCCATGGAGATATTCATGTCCGCGCGTACCACGAAGTTTGCGGAGAGGGAAATGACCCGACCGTTTACATAGATGTCCTTCTTGCAGATCTCCTGATCCACCAGCTTGACCCAATCGGTCTCCTTTTCCAGCATTTCGCTGTATTTGTCCATCAGGTCGTTCATGCCCTCGAGGTAGCGGTCGGCATCCAGCTCGGTCTCATAGGACAGATTCATCATTTCCATCAGATCTGCGGAGATATTGGTCTTGCCCAGCTTTTCGCCAAGCTCGTTCCATTCCGCCTCGTTCGGCATGCCGTCGATCTGTTCGAGAACGCCCCAGAGCATGGTGATGTCGTCTGCGTATTCCTTGGCTTTCTCCGCGTCGTTTTTGACCTGCTCCCATTTGCCGCGCAGTTCGTCGATCTTATCCAGAACGTCGCCTGCGGTGTTCAGACCTTTTTTCAGCTTGCCAAGACTGTCGGGAAGCAGATCGGCGACATCCTTCGGGTTGCGGACAAAGCTCTTGAGCTGATCGAGAAGTCCTTCGTCCTCCTCCTGCTCGGTGTATGCCTGTGCGTCGATGCGGATTCCCGTGAAGCTCTTGATGTCCACGGATGCGCCCACCTTGACGCCGATGGGCACGGGGATGAAGCCCAAGAGATCGGTCTTGACCAGCTCACCGTTGGCGGTGACGCCGAGCGCAATCTCCTGCACGAAGGTGGCGGAAAGGTCGATCATGAGCTTGCCGCCGTCCTCGACCTCCACCTCGAACTGTGCGTCGATGCCCACGGCAAGCTGGACCGCGCCGCGGTCGGTGAAGTGCATCTGATCGCCCGATGTAATCAGCTCAACGGTCAGGGTCACGCCGTCCTTTAACTCAAAGGAGGTGCCGATGTTCCGAAGTCCTGCCGCGTTGCCGGGCAGTGCGTTTCCGTTTTCATCGGTGACCGAGACGGTTGCATTTGCCAGATTACGGAAGCCGTCGGTCTGTACTGCCATGCCGGCAAGCACGTTTGCCGCTTCCTCGGCAAAGCCGCTGTTCTGCACCTGACGGTACACGGCGGATTCGATCTCCGCTTTTGCTTCCTCGGAGATGAGATCGTCACCCGAGACAACGGGCTTTATGTACATATCGGCAGATGCCTCAATGTCCTCGGCGGTGCACCGTTCATAGGTGATGACGCCGCTTGCGGGATCATACGCCGTGATCCGTGCAAAGTAGATATCGTCGCGGCTGTTGATGCTGTCCTGCGACACATAGATCGAGAGGAAATCGCCTACGCCGATTCTGCTGTTTGCATAGGACAGGGTTCCGTTTTCCTCACCCATCATCAGGGCATAGACTGCGGTGTCAAGGGTGAAGGCATCGTTGTCGCAGGCAAGGGTCAGCTTGCCGCTGTCGGCGGTCGGAAGTGCGCCCGAAACAGGGTAGTTATCGGGGATTTCGTACATTTTTTCAACGTCCGAATCGTCTAAGTTTGCCAGCGTTACGGTGTTGCCCGCCACCGATTCCGCGCGGAACCATGTTTCGGGATCGTCCGGATAGGCGTTGCCGCCGATGTAATCTCTGTCGTTCGGGTTCGTGTCCCGATAGAAGCAGATCAGGTCGCCTGCCGTGATGCCGGCAAGAATGACGGCGCTTCCCGCACGCAGGGAGGCAGGATCGCTGTGCTGTACGAAGTGCGTGCGCGAGCCCATGGTGATGTTATCTACGGCATCCTTGGCGATGGAGAAGGCGGCGGTGCGGATGCTTTCGTCCTTACCGTCAAAGCACCAGCCGTCTGCAAGGGTCAGCTCGTAGGAACAGCCGCGGCGGAAGCCGTCGGGTGCTTTGACTGTGTACACGCCGTCGTTGTCCTCGTCCGTGACCGTGAAGGCTACGGGATCGGAGCCGTCCTTGGGCAGGAGCACAACGGCATCCTGCGGCGAAAGCTCACCGGAGGCTCTGCGGATCTCAAAGGAAAGCTCCGGCTCCTGATCGAGCTGTGCAAAGGAGGCGGGCGTCACATCCACCGTGCTTGCCATGTCGGTGTACTTTGCGTAGACCTTCGTGTTTTCGGTCACGGGGTTTTCCGCATAGAAGGGCGTGGTGAATTCGGGATCGAGATAGTAACCCTCGAGGGTGGCATTTGCCTTGGAGGACTTTGTCACCGAGGGAATCTCGCCCAGCGGATATCCGCGGCTTGCCTGCAATACGTCGAACGCGCGGTCGCCGTCGTAGAAGGTGACCGTGAGAAGCTCGGGTCCGAGCTGAATGTCCCACTCTGCCAGATATTTCTTGATCATGAGCAGGTCGGTCATATCCGCCTCGGTATCTGCGTTGACGTCCGCGTTTTCAAAGCGGAAGCCCGACGGGTTTTCCTCGGCGATGTAGCGTCTCAGCATCAGGATGTCGTTGAGATCGATTTCACCGTCGCCGTTGACGTCACCGAAGAGGATCTCGCTCGGTTTTGCGAAAACCGCCAACGGCAGGGCGGACAGGAGCATTGCCGCGGCAAGAAGGAAGCTGAGTAATCGTTTTGGCATGGCTTAACCCCTCCGTTTCTTCATAATTACGAATACCGCAACGCCGCCGATCACAAGGACGACACCGACGGTAATGATGATCACGGGCGCCGTGTAGGATACCTTATCGCTCGGAGCGTCGGCGGACGCGGTGTCCTTCGGCTCTGCCGTCTCGGTGTCGGTCGCCTGCGCTTCCTTCTCTACCGTGAAGGTCGCCGTGGCGGTGCCTGAAGATGAGAGAATGGAGACGGTATGCTCACCGGGTGACAGGCGCTTTAAGTAATCGGTGCTGACGGTGACCACGGTACTGCCGCTCACAGCGGTGAAGTCCGCGCGGTCAAGCGCTTTTCCGTCAATTTCCACGCCCAGAAAATCGGCAAAGTTCGCATTCGACACAAACACGAGCGGGCTGTCCGAGCCGATTTGATAGGTGCTGTTGCTTCCTTGGATGATGTCGGGCTTCGGCTCGTTCGGCTCGGTCACAGGCTCACGGTCCGTGGTGTCCTCCGGCTCGGTTGCGGGAGGCTCGGCGGTCGTAGTGGAAGGCTCGGTTTTCTTCGGCGGCTTCTGCGTGGTCGTTTCCGTGGTTGTGGTCACGGAAGGCTGTTTCGTCTTGGGGATGGTCTGACCGACGGAAAGCAGTTTTCCGCAGTCCGTGCAGTAGGTGTCGCCGGTGTAGCCGTCCTTGGTCGCACTTGCCGCCACGGCGCCGCGTACCTCGGTGTGCGGATGGTTGGTCGCGCCGATCGATCTTGTGTTGAAGGCCGCGCCGCACTTTTTGCAGGTCAGAGTCTCCGTTCCGTTTTCTTCACACGTTGCGGGCTTCGTGACGCGCCATTCCTGATTTGCATGGACGCATTCCACCACGGTCACGCTTCCCGCGTTTCCCGCAACGCTGATGCGGTCGCCGTTGACGTTGTTCACCTGGGATACCTCAACGGTGACGGGGTAGCTTCCGAAGGCAGCGTTGTTGTTCACTGTGAAGTGCAGGGTGACGATGGCGCCGTTTGCGGTCTTGTTTTCCAGCCCGTTGCCGTTGGCTACGATGATGTACGGATCCTTGTTCAGATCGGCGGACAGCATCATTTCGCCTTTTTCAAAGACATTGCCCGCCGTTACCGCGTTCAGAGTCAGAATCGAATGATCGTAGTGCACGCGGAGTTTGATTCCCCAGATGCCGGGGTTGCCGGAAAGGTCAAGGGAGACTGCCGCGGTACTGCCCCTCTCGACCGTGCAGGACGACACCGTGACTGCCGCCCCGTCGATTGCGGCTGTCGGCACGGCGCACACGAGCCATAGCAGACAGAGCAGGCTGATTGCGGCAAGAAGTCTGGGAACTCCCGCGCCGCAAAAGCGTTTTGCATGTAGCATGTTGTAATACCTCCGAATTATGATATTGCGTTTTCGGTTTATGACCGGTCATCCGGTCTGCTTTTCGTTGTGTCCCTCCCCGCAGTCTGTCGGAATTCCGCAGTAGGCGAGGGCGGTTTTCAGCTTGTCGTTCTCAATGGGTAAAAGTCCGAAATAGCTCGCCTTTAGGCGAAAGGACAGCAGTGCAAAATCCAGATCGGAAAACCAGATCAGCTTTCCCTGCGGGTTTTGTTCTCTTGCTGTGATGGCAGTCTCGGTGCTGTGCGCGCCTGTCTGCGCGACCAGCATCACGGTGTCGGGATGATCCATCACGTTCGTGATAAAATCGGTGATCGAATCGTAGGTTTCAGCGGAAACATCGCATAACGATCTCAGCCGATTTGCCAAAATATCTCCGCTTTTCTTGTCATCACAGCATAATGCAATCGTCATATATGCCCTCCTTCCCGTGCGGAATTTTCACCTTACATTTTACACCTTTTTTTGCCCAAAAACCGTGTTTTGCGCGAAGTGTTGCTTTTTCGGTGTGAATTGTTGTCCCGCATGCTTGAAAAAGACATAAAAACGGAGTACAATGAAGAAAAGCTCACCCAAGGGAGGAAAACGCAGTGATACGAATTGCCGTGTGTGATGACAATCCGGATTTTTTGCGGCGGGCGGCAGCTCTCGTTGACCGTTGGGTGGTGGAAAGCGGCATGCCGGCGCAGGTCTTTCGGTTTGACTGCGGAGACGCTCTGCTTGCCGCAGATGCCGCCGCACGTATGGATATTATATTTTTGGATATCCTGATGCCTCTGCAAAACGGGATCGACACCGCAAGGGAGCTGCGCCGCACCGATCATGATGCCAGGATCATCTTCCTGACCTCCTCGCCCGAATTTGCTTTGGATTCCTATGAGGTGAAGGCGCAGGGCTATCTCCTCAAGCCCGTGACCTATGAAAAGATGAAGGAGACGCTGGACGAATGCTGTGCCGCTTTTGACGTCGAGCCGAAACACGCCGTGGTAAAGACCGATTTCGGGTTTCAGAAAATATGCTTCCATGAGGTCGAATATATCGAGGCGCAGAACAAGCGTGTGTTGTTCTTCCTGCGGACGGGAAGGACGGCCTGCTCGGTGGAGCCGATGCACACCTTAGAGGAAAGATTCCCGCCCGAGGAAGGCTTTTTTCGGTGTCACCGCAGCTATCTTGTGTATCTGCCGAATGTGGATCATTTCAACAGTACCGAGATCGTGACCGGAACGGGACACCGCATTCCCATTGCCAGAGGCTGCGGGAAGGCGTTTCAGGAAGCGTATTTCTCCGCCATGTTTCCGGACTGAGAAAGGACATTGTTATGCTTGACGGTGTTTTGGGGATCCTTCATAACGCAGTGACCCTGCTGTTCGGCGTTTTTGTGTCCGCCTCGTTTCTCGGTGTGCGCATGAACCGCAAAAACAGACTGATCCTGCTTGGCTTTTCGTCGGTCGTGGGTTTGGTATATCTTCTGACCTTTATGTACTTCGGGGAAACGGTGACGGCGCAGGCGTACCCTTTGATCGTGCACCTCCCCCTGTTTGCCTTCCTCACGCTGTATTACCGTTATCACCCTCTGCCGGTCGCCCTTTGGGTGCTGACCGCGTATCTGTGCTGTCAGATCAGCAAATGGATCGGTCTGGTCGCGCTGGATATCACGCATATTCACTGGGTGTATTATGCGGTGCGCATTGCCGTGACGGTTGCAGTGTTTTTCACTCTGGTTCGCTTTGTTTCGGATGCCGCGGCACAGCTGACCCAAAAGCCGCCGCGGGCGCTCCTGATCTTTGCGCTGATGCCGTTTACCTATTATGTGTTCGATTATGTCACAGGCGTTTATACGGCGCTCCTGTATTCCGGCAAAGAGGTGGTCGCGGAATTCTTGGGATTCGCGCTGTGTATCGCGTATCTTCTGTTTCTGCTGGTCTACTTCCGACAGTATGAGGAAAAACAGGAGGCGGAGCAGAGGACGCGTATGATCGAGATGCAGAGGGCGCAGTCCAAAAAGGAAATCGAGGCAAATAAGCGCTCCGAATATACCGTGTCCATATTGCGGCACGACATGCGCCACTTTCTCTCCAACATTTCCGCCTGCATTGAAAGCGGCGAGTATGAAAAAGCCAAGGAATACATCGGCGAGATCGTATCGGCGGTGGACAGCACCGCTGTCCGAAAGCACTGCAATAACGAGATCGTCAATATGATCCTGTCGTCCTACGAAAATGAGATCCGCGACAATGAGATCGATTTTCAGTATACCGTTGAGATCCCGCACACGCTGTCGGTATCCGACGTTGACCTGACCTCCATTTTATCAAACGCACTGGAAAACGCCGTGCATGCGGTGCTTCCCTTGGAGCCGTCGCGGCGGCGGATCGTGCTCGATCTGCGCATGAACGGCGATAAGCTCCTGATATCCGTGAAAAACACATTTTTCCGCAAGCCCGACATGGCAAACGGACTTCCGTTCACAAAGGAAGCGGGACACGGCTTCGGGACGCAAAGCATTCGTTGTGTCACCGAGCGGCTGAACGGAAACTGTCAGTTCTCCGTGAAGGACGAATGGTTCGTCCTGCGGGTCATCCTGCATACCGCGCCGCAGTGAGGCAGGGAACAGCCTCCGCATAAACGACGGACA
>CABUHM010000053.1:0-7873 GCA_902491355.1 uncultured Eubacteriales bacterium | reverse complement strand
TGCCTCAACGGTCTTTGGGACATTCTGCCCGTCCCCGACGGCAAATGCGACCGTACCTCGGTTCCGACGGATGGTTTTTCGGAGGGCGCATATCTTGTGCCGTCTTTTTTGAACAAGCCGTGCGTCGCCGTGCGCCGTCCCGGAGAGGAATACTATCACTTCGGTGCAAAGATCGTGGATCAGCCCGATACCGACAATCTCTACGATGCGTTTGAATATCCTGCGGAATGGGCGAATCTTTCGTGCGCCTATCTGCGTCGCAAAATTTCGGTTTCCCGCGAGGCAGGGAAGCGCTACTTCCTTGTGGCGGAAGCCGTGGGACCCCGCGCCACCCTGTTTGTCAACGGCAAGCCCGTTCTGGGTGAGACAGAATACACCCTGCCGTTTGAGGTGGATGTGACCGATTTCCTCACGGACGGCGAGAACGAGATCTGCTATCTGCTTGAGGATTACGACCGTCTGGAGGGCACGAACAAGACTCTGTGGCCGTCCGGCAACTTCATCCCGAACGGAATGCGCGGCATGTGGCAGGACGTATATCTTGTCACAAAGCCCGACGTTTACGTGGATGATGTGACCATCGTCACCTCCTACCGCGAGCATACCCTCACCGTGACTTATGACATCGTGAACCGCTCCGCACAGCCTTTTGTGGGCAAATTGTCTGCGCGCGTGACCGAATGTGACACCGATGCCGCCGCGCTTCCCGATCTTGTCTTTGACATTTCCGTGGAGCCGAACGGCACGCAGACCGTTTCCCGCGCCGTTTCGTGGGAGAACCCGAAGCTGTGGGACACCGACACGCCGTTTTTGTACTGGCTGACTACCGATCTTGCGGGAAAGGAGCGCGTCCGTGAGCGCTTCGGCTTCCGTGAAATCTGGATCGACGGCATCAACCTCATGTTCAACGGACATCCCCTCCATCTCTTTGCGGACTGGGGTCATAAGACCACGCCGTTTTACTACACTGAGGGGTGGATTCGCAAGTGGTTCGGCATGATCCGCGACCACCACATGAATTATTCCCGCCTTCACACCCATCCGCACCCGCCGCTTCATATGGATATTGCCGACGAAATGGGCATTTTTATCTGCGGTGAGACCGGCATTCACGGCTCGGGGGCGTGCCAAGGAACCGATTCTCCCTTTTTCTGGCAGTGCGCTGAGGATCATATCCGCCGCTTTGTCAAGCGCGATAAGAACCATCCGAGCGTGATCCTTTGGAGCGTGGAAAACGAAATGCGCTGGAATCGGGACAAGACCGATCTGGCGAAAAAAGAGCTTCCGCGCATGCGCGAGCTGTTCCGCACCATCGACCCGACCCGTCCCGCCTACCACGAGGGCGATACCTCATGGTGGAGCGAAAAGGATCAGGACATTCTCAGCCGTCACTACGGCAAGGAATGCACGGGCTTCGGCTGGTGGGATAAGAAACAGCCCCTGCATTCGGGTGAATTCTGCCTGTATCATTATGCGGGACCCAACAACACGGTGCACCTCGGCGGCGACAGCACCTGGGGCGAGATGGAAAACGTATCCCGCTGTGCGGCTGAGGACATGCGCATTGTATCCGAGGATGCCCGTGCCAACGGCGTGTGCGCGCTCGGTCCGTGGAACCTGTCCTGCCTTGTGAATCTGCGCACCAACGAGGAATACCGTCCGCAGTATGACGATCTGACCCTGCCCGGCGTGAAGCCGCGCGTGGTACGCGCGGGCGCGTCCGAATTTTCCTATTGGGAGGAGGGACGCGGATATACCGAACAGCCCGGAACCTCGGAGGCAAACCATCAGGCGTTCCGCCCGTTTGCCGTGATCGACCTGTCGCGCCGTACCTGCTTCTACGGGGACGCGCCCCTGCATAAGACCATTCATCTGGTCAACGATACCTGTCACGATGTGAACGGCACGCTCCGTGTGATCGTCGCACAGGGGGATCGCGCGGTGCATTGCGCCGAGCTTCCCGTTTCTCTCACACGCGGTGAGATCCGCGAATATTCCGTCGATCTGACCGATGATTACCCCGAGGGCGAGTATACGTACCGCGCCGAGGTGACTGAGGGCGAGTGCAAAAGCGTGCTCGACCGTCAGGAGCGCACCGTCCGCATGTACCGTCATATGCACACCGACGCAAAAGAGCCGATTTATGTACTGGATCAGGGCATGTCCGCCGGACTGCTTGCGTCCTGCGGCGTCCGTGCCGTTTCCGTGGCTTCGATCTCCGAGACGCCCGACGGCGCGGTGCTACTGATCGGTAAAAACGTGATCCGCGAAGAGAGCACCGTAAATCACGACATTCGTGCCTTTGCCGAAAAGGGCGGTCGCGTCATTATTCTGGAACAGCAGGTCAGCCCGTTCCCCGGCATTCCCTTGGAGGACTTCCCCGTGCAGACCGCTTGGCGTCGGAGCTATAACCATCCGATCTGCGCCGACACCGTGCAGGACGATATCCGCTACTGGGGCGACGACCCGCACACCTTGCTTTCGGGCGATACCTATGTCGCCGACCGCATGTATGTCAAGGACGACGGTCAGTATATGGACGTTCTGTTTGACGCGGGCGAGGGCGGCTTCGGCTACGGCGATATTCACTATTGTCCTCTTTTCTGCGCTCCCGAGGGCAACGGTCTGGTGATCGCTTGCCAGTTCCATGTTTCGACGAAATATGACACTGTGCCCGCCGCCATGAAGCTCTTCCTTTCGGTTCTGAAATACGCGCAGGAATATCGGCATGCCGCGCGCAAAAACGACGGCTTTGCTTTTGTTGAGAACGGAAACGACGGAAAGCAGGTCGCCCGCGCACTGGAGGAAGCCCGTGCGGGAAAGACCGTCTTGATCTCGGCTGTCGGCACGGACGGCGCGAAGCTGATCTCCGACGCGACCGGTGTCACCGTGACCCTAACCGAAGAGAAGTACGGCACGTGGAACGCCGTCCGCTCGGGCGATTTTCCCGAGCTGAACGGGATCTCAAACGAGGATCTGTGCGGCATCGAGCGCTTCGCTTATGATAAGGAAACGGCGGACAATTACCGCATCGCGCGTTACGTCATTGAGCCGCAGGACGGCATGACCCCCTTGGCGCAGACCTGCCCGCGCGCGGCAATGATCCCCATGTATCTGTTCGGCGGCAATTCGGAGATGCTCCGTGCCTACACGGCGACCAACTCCTCTTACCGCAACCATGAGACACCGAAGTATCTTATCTGCCGCATCCCCTGCGGCAAGGGCAGTGTGGTAATCTCCGCCATGGAAAATCTCGGCAACAAGGACGGAAAGCCCGCGCCGCGTCTGGAGCGCGCTATCCGCCGTCTGCGCGTGAATCTCGGCGGGGAGCTTCCGTTTGAATCCATGCTGTGCGGAGAATGCACCAAGGCGAACGAAAATGCAAGCGAGGGCTATCCCAAGATGCTGTATGCATGGGATGCGGGCGAATTTGCCGATACTTTTGACGCACTGCTCAGTTGTACGAACTATCAGGTGGAGCGCATGAACCCCACGCAGGCGCTCAACCAGTACCCGACGTACCGCACCCTGTACAGTGAGGACGGTGTGTGGAGTGCCGCGGATTGTCCCGCGAACGACGGTGCCGTGCTTTTGTACTACACCATCTTTTCGCCCGTCTCGCGCAAGGACGAAGGCTCGAACCTTGACGTGCCCGATCCATCCGCGCAGACCTATCTCGATTTGGTCGGGGACGGCGAGGTGTCGCTGTGGATCAACGGCAAGCCGCAGGGAAGTGTGACCCTTGACGGCAAGGGCGGCTTCTCCGATCTTGAGCTGGAACGTATGTTCAACCATATTCTGCTCCGTTGGACGCCCAAGAGCGCCGACGGCAGTCTGGGCATGCAGTGGCGTAACATCCTGCGCGTGCCGGAGCGTACCTTCCGCTTCGCCTTCACCACGAGATTCTGAGGGAGGGAACCGAAATGTCGAAAATACAGTGGCAGGGATCAACCCTTCTCGGGCCGGTTCCCGCCGTGCTCGTCACCTGTGCCGACGGGGAGACAAAAAACGTGTTCACGGTCGCATGGACGGGAATTGTGAATTCCAAGCCGCCGAAAACTTATATTTCGGTGCGTCCGGAGCGTTTCTCCTACGATATTATCAAGAACAGCGGCGAATTTGCCATTAACCTGACCCCGTCCTCCCTGGTTCGGGCACTTGACACCTGCGGGGTGCGCTCGGGCAGGGATACGGATAAGTTTGAAAAGTGCAGACTTGCCACACAGTCCGCAAATGTGATCTCCGCACCCCTGCTTGCCGCGTCGCCCCTTTCGCTTGAGTGCCGCGTGTGCGATACGGTGGATTTAGGCTCGCACACCATGTTCATAGCCGACATCGTGAGCTGTAACGTGGAGGAATCCCTGCTCGACGAAAAGGGCAAACTGCACATGGAAAAGGCGGGACTTCTCGCATATCTGCACGGGTCATACTATGCGTTGGGCAAGAAGATCGGCTCGATGGGATACTCTGTCAAAAAGCCGCGCCGCAAATCGTGAATGACCTTCGCGGTGTCGGCGAAAAATAGTCGCACGACAAATGCGAAAAGTCGTTTTTTTCGCTTGACAAACCGCCTTGGGTAGTGTATACTGAGTTGAAAGCGTTGATCGGAAGCAGTAACGGTGAAATGTCTGTCGCAGAGAGCGGTTTCGAGGCTGTGAGAGCCGCACAGAAACACCGTGAAGTCATCCGTGAGTGAAGAGATTCCGGGTCTGCCCGTTACAGCTTACGGCGTCGGTCTTGATGTCGGATAAGTGCGCGCCTCGGCGTGAATTCAGGTGGTACCGCGTATTTCATACGCCCTGTTTTGCATGCAGGGCGTATTTTTATTTTTCATCATTTTAACATTTGAATCGGAGGTTTTCCAAAAACATGCGAAAAGAACTGGAAAAGACATATTCCCCCGCATCTTTTGAGGACAGAATTTATAAGATGTGGGAGGACGGCGGATATTTCAAGCCGTCGGACGACCGTACAAAAACACCGTTTTCCATTGTGATTCCGCCCCCCAACGTGACGGGTCAGCTCCACATGGGTCACGCCCTGAACAACACGCTTCAGGATATCCTCATCCGCACCAAGCGCATGCAGGGCTACAACGCGCTCTGGATTCCCGGCACTGACCATGCGGGCATCGCCACCCAGATCAAGGTGGAGGCGGTTCTGCGTCAGGAAAAGGGTCTGACACGCCATGATATCGGGCGCGAGGAATTCCTCAAGCTCGTGTGGGACTGGAAGGAAAAATACGGCAGTCGCATCATTTCTCAGCTCAAAAAGCTCGGCTCCTCCTGCGATTGGGAGCATGAGTGCTTCACCATGAACGAGAATCTTTCGGATGCAGTGCGCAAAACCTTTGTTTCCCTGTATAATAAGGGACTGATCTACCGCGGACTGCGCATCATCAACTGGTGCCCCTCCTGCGCTACTGCACTGTCGGACGCTGAGACCGAGCATAAGGAGCTGGAGGGCGCTTTCTGGCATATCGCATATCCCGTGAAGGACAGCGACGAGCGTCTGATCATCGCCACGACCCGTCCCGAGACCCTGCTCGGAGATACCGCCGTCGCCGTGCATCCGGACGATGAGCGCTACCGCCATTTGGTGGGCAAGACCCTGATCCTGCCCCTGGTCGGCAGAGAGATCCCCGTGATCGCCGACGAATATGTAGACCGTGAATTCGGTACGGGATGCGTCAAGATCACACCCGCGCACGACCTCAACGACTTTGAAGTGGGTCAGCGCCATAACTTAGAGGTCATCAATATCTTTGACGATAAGGCGGCTGTCAACGAAAACGGCGGTAAATATCAGGGCATGGATCGCTATGTGGCAAGAAAAGCCATCGTAGCCGACCTTGAGGAACAGGGCTTTTTGATCAAGATCGTGAAGCATGCCCATAATGTGGGTCACTGCTACCGTTGCGGCAACGTGGTGGAGCCGATCGCCTCCAAGCAGTGGTTCGTCCGCATGAAGCCCCTTGCCGCACCCGCGATCGACGTGGTTAAGCGCGGCGAGATCCGCTTCATTCCGGAGCGCTTCTCCAAGAACTACCTGAACTGGATGGAGAACATTCACGACTGGTGCGTCTCCCGTCAGCTCTGGTGGGGTCACCGCATCCCCGCATTCTACTGTGACACGTGCGGCGAGATGACGGTCAGCGAAGAGGTTCTGACCACCTGCCCGCATTGCGGCGGCAAGGTGCATCAGGACGAGGATGTGCTGGATACCTGGTTCTCCTCCGCTCTGTGGCCGTTCTCCACGCTAGGCTGGCCGCATGATAATGAGGAACTGCGCTATTTCTATCCCACGGGCGTTTTGGTGACGGCTTACGACATCATCACGTTCTGGGTTTCCAAAATGATCTTCATGGGCATCGAGAATACCCACAGCATCCCGTTCCCCAAGGTGTTCATTCACGGCTTGGTGCGGGATGAGCAGGGACGCAAGATGTCCAAATCACTCGGAAACGGCATCGATCCCCTCGAGGTCATTTCCCAGTACGGTGCGGACGCACTCCGCTTTGCGCTTGCTACCGGTAATTCCCCGGGAAATGATATGCGTTTCTCTCAGAAAAAGGTGGAAGCGGCGCGCAACTTCAATAATAAGCTCTGGAACGCGGCGCGGTTCATTTTGATGAATCTGCATATCGACCGTGTGCAGCTTCCGCCCGTGGAAGCACTGGAGCCGGAGGACAAATGGATCCTCTCCCGCTTCAACGATCTCGCCGGCGAGGTGTGCGATAACATCGAGCGGTATGAGATCGGCGTGGCGCTGGATAAGAATTACGACTTTGTGTGGGACATTTTCTGCGACTGGTATATCGAAATGGCAAAAACCAAGCTGTTTGCAGGAAACGAGACGGCGCAGAACGTGATCGCGTATGTGTTCATCGAGATCCTCAAACTCCTGCATCCCTTCCTCCCGTTCATCACCGAGGAAATCTGGCAGAGCATGCCGCATGAGGGCGACACCATCATGACGCAGATCTATCCGAAGTACGATCCGTCCCTCTCCTTCCCGCAGGACGTCCGCAACATGGATGCAGTGATCGCTGTCATTCGCGCCGTGAGACAGCGCAGAACCGATATGAACGTTCCCATGTCCCGCAAGACGCGTATCTATCTCAATGCTGCCGATCCCGCTGTGTTTGCCGATGCAGAGCCTTTCTTTGTGAAGCTGGCAGGCGCGTCCGCGCTTGATTTCGACGCTTGCCCCGATGCCAATGCGGTGCAGATCGTGACCGATGCCGCAACCGCGTTCATCCCTATGTCCGAGCTGGTCGATCCCGAAAAGGAGCGCGCACGTCTCCAAAAGGAAAAGGAAAAGACCGAGGAGGACATCCGACGCATCGAAGCGAAGCTCTCAAACGAGGGCTTTGTAAGCAAGGCACCCGCCGCCGTTGTGAATGCCGAGCGCGAAAAGCTGGAGAAATTCCGCGATCTGCTGTCGGGGATTCAGAGCGCGCTTGAACTGCTGTAATCCGAAAAAGTCTTAATGTTACAAGCCTCCGTGATCGACCGAATTGCGGGGGTCTGGGCGGACTTTTCCTGTATCATATGATTTCACCGCACAGCGGTAGATAGGAGTTATTTCATGAATCAGGCAATTCCGCGCCGCGAACGTGACGCAGGACAGATCCTGCGCTCGGTTCTGTGGGCGGCAGTGTTACCCCTGTTCTTTTTGTGGCAGGAGTGTATCGTTCGCATCTTCATCATCGGCAATGCCTCGGCTTCTTTTTTCACCTTCGTGCTTCCTTACTGTTGCTTTTTGGGTCTGATTCTCACCGTTCTTTCGTCTTTCCTTCCGCGGCGGGGGGAAAGGATCGCGCAAACGGCAGTCATGTCGCTCGCCACGCTGATCTATCTGGTACATTTTC
>CABUHM010000052.1:0-7987 GCA_902491355.1 uncultured Eubacteriales bacterium | reverse complement strand
CCAAGAAGAATCAGACCAGCAATCTTGCCGCAGATGTCTATTCCACGCCCGTGGAATCCTTTACGCACAATCGGACTTACCGGATCGTGGTGGCAAAGCAGTATCTTTGCCCGAACGACCGTGTCCTTTTGGTGGACGATTTTTTGGCGCAGGGCAATGCACTGCTCGGCCTTGCCCGTTTGGTCGAGATGGCTGGCGCTACCGTTGTGGGTGCGGGGATCGCCGTGGAAAAGGGATTTCAGCAGGGCGGCAGACTGTTGCGTGAACGCGGCATTCGTGTGGAATCCATGGCGATTGTAGACTCCATGGACGATACCTCCCTCACCTTCCGCGAATGAGCGGAGCGGGCGGTCTGTGCCTCCCGATGAGGCCTTTGTGAATACGAATATGAGACGAAAATATCCTCTGCCGTGCGGCAGGGGATTTTTCGTATGCAGTTTCCATGCGGGAGCTGTTTTTTCAGGTTATGCACAGACTTCGCGCCCGCGTCGGGCAGGCGCGGCTTGCCGCGCCTGTGCGGGGGGCGGCGGCAGCGGTACGAAACCGTTTGTGCAGATGAGATTCGCCGCCGATCCCCGCGGATCCCGCCCGCCGAGGGCGGGCGGGACCCGACGCGGGCTTGTACGATACGAACCGCCTGCCGAAAAAGTAAAAAAGGAGACGCCTCTCCAAAGGAGAGACGCCCCGCGATGTGCCGTCGCATAATGCGGCGCACAGTTGTTACTTTAGACTGTGATGCTTCCCGCCGTGCGGCAGAAAGCGCG
Source organism: uncultured Eubacteriales bacterium (assembly GCA_902491355.1). GTDB lineage: Bacteria > Bacillota > Clostridia > Oscillospirales > CAG-272 > UMGS2055. The sequence continues at coordinate 7,223 of CABUHM010000052.1, read as the reverse complement.
TCAGGACGGAACGATCAGTCCGTAGCTGTCATCGTGGCGCTGATAAACCACGTTGATCTCGCCCGATTCGCTGTCCTTGAACACGAAGAAGGTGTGCCCTAACAGGTTCATCTGCAAAATGGCTTCCTCGGTCGTCATGGGCTTCACGGAGAAGCTCTTCACGCGGATGTTGAATTCCCCTTCCTCCGGAATGTCGGTATGCTTGGGAACGTCTGCGTTGGGAAGAAAGGCACCCTGCCGCAGGCGCTTTTCCAAGCGCGTCTTGTTGCGACGGATCTGCCCTTCCAATACACTGATACATTGGTCAAGTGCGTTTTGGAAGGTGGAATCTGCGCGTTCGCAGCGAAACAGGGTACCGTTGTAGGAAATCGTAATTTCCACACGCTCCTGCTTCTTCGGGCAGCTCAAGATCACATACGCGGGGGTATCCTCGCCGAAGTAACGGTCAAACTTTTTCAGCTTGCGCTCAAACAGTTCCCGATGGCTGTCCTGTACGGACATTTGTCTGCCTGTCATCGTAATTTTCATATGGAGTCCACCTTTCAAAAAAATAACTGCAACCAGGGTCTCCCCCGATTCCAGTTATATTATACCACATTGTTTGTGAAATTGAAATAGCTTTCGGAAATTATTTACATATGATTTGTGAAGTTTCAAAGCATCAAAGGTGAATGTAGCCCAATGCCGTCAGAAGCTCCGCAGAGAGCAGAGCGCCGCCCGCCGCGCCGCGCAGGGTGTTGTGGGACAGACCCACAAACTTGTAGTCGAACAGGGTGTCCTCTCTGAGTCTGCCCGCAGAAACACCCATGCCGCCGTAGAGGTTTCGATCCGTGAATACCTGGGGACGGTTATCCTCCTCAAAGTAGGTGATGAAGTGCTCGGGCGCGGAGTGCAGTCCCAATTCCTGCGGCTTGCCGCGGAAGGTGCGCCATGTCTCGAGGATCTGCTCACGGGTGGGCTTGCGCTCAAAGGACACAAACACCGTGGCAAGGTGTCCGTTGGTCACGGGGACGCGGATGCACTGCGTGGTGATGAGGGGCGCTTTCGCGGGAACGATGACGCCGTCCTGTACCGTACCCCACACACGCAGAGGCTCTTGCTCGCTTTTTTCCTCCTCGCCGCCGATGTACGGGATCACGTTGTCGGTCATCTCGGGCCATTCGCGGAAGGTCTTTCCCGCGCCCGAAATCGCTTGATACGTGCTTGCCACCACCGACTTGATGCCGAAGGGCAGAAGGGGCGTGAGCAGTGGGACGTAGCTCTGAATGGAGCAGTTGGGCTTCACGGCAACAAAGCCGTATTTTGTGCCCAGCCGCTTTCTCTGATGATCGATCACGGTGTAATGGTCATCGTTGATCTCGGGGATCACCATAGGCACATCGGGCGTCCAGCGGTGCGCGGAGTTGTTGGAGACCACGGGGATCTCATTGCGGGCATATGCCTCCTCCAGCGCACGGATCTCGTCCTTCTTCATATCGACTGCGCAGAAAACGAAGTTCACAGCCTGCCGCACCGACGCTATGTCTGCGGCATCCAGAACGGTCATTTTCCGAACGCTGTCCGGCATGGGAACGTCGAGCTTCCAGCGGTCGCCCACCGCTTCCTCGTAGGTTTTTCCCGCACTGCGCGCGGATGCCGCCACGGCGGTGACCTCGAAATAAGGGTGGTTCTCCAAAAGGGCAAGAAAGCGCTGACCGACCATGCCGGTTGCGCCGACCACGCCGACGGGTATCTTCTGATTCAGGGTAAACATTCGCCATCACTCCGTTTTCGTATATTTCGCTTGGATATCGAGCAATAATACAAAAGTATAGCACAGGAAAGCGCCCCTGTCAAGGAAAAGCGGCACGGAAAACGCCGTCTTTTCGACAAAAATACAGCCGAGATCTGCCGATACGGGGGAAAAACAAACTATTTTTCCGTAAATTCTTGACGGATCGCAAAAGGTGTGATACAATAACCTATTGTTGCAGATGTTATATAAGTAATGATATGAAGGAACGGATATTATGGTACGTAACGATTTGAGAAATATCGCCATTATCGCCCACGTTGACCACGGCAAGACGACCTTGGTCGATGAAATGCTCAAGCAGGGCGGCGCATACCGTGAGAATCAGGCGACCGAGGAGCGCGTCATGGACTCCAACGACCTGGAACGGGAGCGCGGCATTACCATTTTGGCAAAGAACACCGCGATCCACTATAAGGACGTCAAGATCAACGTCATCGACACCCCCGGCCACGCCGATTTCGGCGGCGAGGTGGAGCGCATTCTGAAAATGGTGAACGGCGTTCTGCTTCTGGTGGATGCGGCGGAGGGACCCATGCCCCAGACCCGCTTTGTGCTGCAGAAGGCACTGGAGCTGAACCACCGTGTGATCGTGGTCATCAATAAGATCGACCGTCCCGACGCGCGTCTGGATGAGGTGCCCGACGAGATTTTAGAGCTTCTCATCGATCTGGACGCAACCGACGAGCAGTTGGACAGTCCGGTTCTCTTCTGCTCCGGACGTGCCGGCACCGCTTCTCTCAGCCCCGATGTTCCCGGAACTGATCTGCGTCCTCTGTTCGACGCGATTCTCGACTATATTCCGGCACCTGAGGGCGATGAAACGGGCGATCTGCAGATGCTGGTGTCCTCCATCGACTATAACGATTATGTGGGACGCATCGGTATCGGCAGAGTGGAGCGCGGCGTGCTCCGCGTGAATCAGGAGGTCGCGATCACCAACTACCACTCCGACCGTGACCCGTACCGCACGCGCATTGTGTCCATGTACCAGTTCGACGGTCTGAGCCGCGTGCAGGTCAACGAGGCATATCCCGGCGACATCGTGTCCTTCTCGGGCGCGGCGGATATCACCATCGGCGATACCGTGTGTGCCGTGAACAACCCCGAGCCTCTGAAATTCGTGAAGATCAGTGAGCCGACGCTGGAAATGACCTTCGGTGTCAACGATTCCCCCTTTGCGGGCAAGGAGGGCAAGTTCGTCACATCGCGCCAGATCCGCAAACGCCTGTACGACGAGACCTTAAAGGATGTCTCCCTGCGCGTTTCAGACGGTGAGACCACCGATACCTTCAAGGTATGCGGACGCGGAGAGATGCACCTTTCCATTCTGGTGGAGAATATGCGCCGCGAGGGCTATGAGCTTTCGGTCTCCGCACCGCGCGTGATCTATAAGGAGATCGACGGCGTGAAGTGCGAACCGATGGAGCTGGTCTACATTGACGTGGACTCCGAATATGCGGGAACCGTGATCGAGAAGTTGGGTGCGCGCAAGGGTAACCTGCTCACCATGACCACAAAAGGCTCGCGTACCCGTTTGGAATACTCCATCCCCACTCGCTGTCTGTTCGGCTACCGCAGTCGTTTCATGACCGATACGCGCGGCGAGGGCATCATGAACCAAGTGTTCGACGGTTATCAGCCCTACAAGGGTGAGATCACCTCCCGCTACACAGGCTCTCTGGTGGCATCCGAGGCGGGCGTCACGACCTCCTACGGTCTGTATAATACGCAGGAGAGAGGCGCAATGTTCGTCGGGGTGCAGACTCCCGTTTACGAGGGCATGATCGTGGGCGAGAACCCCAAGAACGACGATATCGCCGTGAACCCCTGCAAGACCAAGCAGCTCACCGCCATTCGCTCCAAGGGCGCGGACGAGAAGCTGATCCTGACGCCGCCCCGCGTGCTCAGTCTGGAGGAAGCCATCGAATTCATCGCGTCGGACGAGCTGATCGAGGTCACGCCCAAGTCCATTCGCCTGCGCAAAGCCATCTTAAATACCCAGCTTCGACTCAAAGCGCAGAGCAAGCTGAAAAAAGGCTGATAAAAATTTCAAAAAACTATTGCAATTGCCGCGAATTTGTGATATACTCAGATAGATATGTGGCATATTTTCTTGCAAAGAAGGTGTAATAATGAAGGAAGCAATCCATCCGGAGTACAAGGAAGTTACCATCAGATGTGCTTGCGGCGCTGAGGTCGTGACCCGTTCCGCCAGCCCCAATGACATCATTAAAGTGGAAATCTGCTCCAAGTGCCATCCTTTCTTTACCGGCAAACAGAAGTTTGTGGATGCCGGTGGACGTGTTGATAAATTCAAGAAGCGTCTGGAAAGCATACAACAGAAATAAGCACGGTATTCCTGTGCGAAACGGCGGGTGATTCCTGGAATCGCCCGCCTTTTCTGTAATACGGCGTACCGATAGAGCAAACGCACCGCAAAACACACATGTGGGGCGTGACAACGTCACAGCCCGCACGGATCGGAGGGAAAAAACCGTGATTACAAGAAATCAGGATCTGTTGGAACGTGACCGACCGACCGTCGCCGTTCTGTTCGGGATCGATACGGGAGATAACGACATCGAGCGCATGACCGACGAATTGGAGCGGCTTTTGGACACCGCCGGCGGCGTGACTGCCGCGCGGCTGATCCAGAGCAAAAGCACGCCCGACCCGCGAACCTACCTCGGCTCGGGCAAGGTGCAGGAGCTTCGTCAGTTCTGCGAAACGCAGGAGGCGGAGCTTGCCGTGTGCAACGACGAGCTGTCTCCGGCGCAGATCAAGAATATGGAGAATGAGATGGGCGGGAATATCCGCGTGATCGACCGCAGTATGCTCATTCTGGACATATTCGCACTGCACGCCGTGACGGGCGAGGGAAAATTGCAGGTGGAGCTGGCACAGCTCAAATATACCACGCCCCGACTGACCGGACGCGGACTGGAAATGTCCCGTCAGGGCGGCGGCGCCATCGCGGCGCGCGGTCCGGGTGAGACAAAGCTGGAGAGCGACCGCCGATATATCCGCCGCCGCATTCAGGTGCTGGAGGAACGGCTGGAGGAAATGGCGAAAAACCGTCAGGTACAGCGCGCCAAGCGGGACGGGAGCGGTCTGTTCCGTTTTGCCGTCGCGGGGTATACCAACGCGGGAAAATCCACGCTGATGAATTACCTGACCGACGCGGGCATTTTGGCGCAGGATAAGCTGTTCGCCACCCTCGACCCCACAACGCGCGCATATACACTGCCCTCGGGCATGCAGGTGCTCCTCACCGATACGGTGGGCTTCATCCGCAATCTGCCCCACCACCTCATCCGCGCCTTTGCGTCCACGCTGGACGAGGTGCGCCTGGCGGACGGCATCATCGTCTTGATCGACGCTTCCGATCCTGCATACGCCTCTCAATTAGAGGTCACACGCACCCTTTTGCACGACTTAGAGGCGGACAGCAAGCCCGTTTTGTATGTGTTCAATAAGTGCGATCTGCATGCCGACGAGATCCCGCGCATTCCCGATGCGCCGTCCTGCGACGTGCTGTATATCTCGGCGCGCACGGGAGAGGGCTGTGACGCTCTGATCTCGCGCATGGAAGCACTTGCCTCCGACGGCAAGACCATCGAGACCTTCCGCTTCCCGCACGGCGCGGCGGGTCAGGCAGGCATCCTGTACACCCAGGCGACCGTGCTTGATGTGCAGAACACCGACACTTACATGGAGATCCGCGCCACGGTGGACGCAAGGGTTCGCGGCAAACTGCGCGATTATTTGGTGTGATGCCATGGGAAAGCAGTCAAAAAAAGCCGCACAGCCCGCGTCGGCACCGTCCGCGCCCGCTCCCGTGGGCTGGACCTCGCTCGGGCGCGAGGCGCACATTGAATTTACCGAGCGCAAATCGGTGTTTCTGGGGCATGCCATGCCCGTCACCGACGAAAAAGACGCGCTTGCGTTTCTGGGCGATCTGCGTCACTGCTATGCGGACGCCACCCACAACGTGTATGCCTACATTTTGAGAAACGGCAACACCGCGCGCTACTCGGACGACGGAGAGCCGCAGGGAACGGCGGGAATGCCCGTCTTGGATGTTCTGCGCAAGCGCGGAATCGTCGACGCTGTCCTTGTGGTGACGCGCTATTTCGGCGGGATCCTCCTCGGCGGAGGCGGATTGGTGCGCGCCTACGGTACCGCCGCTTCCATGGCGGCGGATGCCGCAGGGGTCACGGTCTTTCGTCAAACGGCGGTGTGCCGCATGGTGTGCGACTACACGGCATATCAGCGTATTTCCGCCGAGCTTGCTTCGTTCGGCGCGGCAGTGACCGAATCGGATTTCGATGCCGCCGTCCGCCTGACCGTCATGCTCCCCGACGAAGCCTTCCTGCCCTTTCGCGACCGCATTCGGGAATTGACGGCGGGTCGCTGTATCCCCGAAAAAACCGAGACCCGCTTCACGGGTGCTCCCGCGCCCGCATGAGGTGCGACGGAACCAAAAAAACCGCGTCGCCGTTTCGGCGATGCGGTTTTTTGCAAATATTACGCCGATCCCCTTGACAAATGATACTGACAAGAGTATAATGCATTATGACAATGATAGTTGTCATAAAGACAAGCAAAATTGTCGGACGGAGGTGCTGTATGGTACTGCGGAATCGCTTGAAGGAACGCAGAGCCGCACTGAATGTCAATCAGCAGGAAATGGGACGTCTGTGCAGCGTATCGCGGCAGACGATCAGTCTGATCGAGCGGGGCGATTATTCGCCGTCCGTTACCCTTGCCCTGACGATTGCTAAGGTGTGCGGCGTTACGGTGGAGGACGTATTTTATTTGCAGGAGGAAACGGAAGATGAAACATGATGAGATCAGGGAAGCCAACTGTCGGGCATTGCCCAAATATTTGGTGTTTATGGCAATCTTCCTGATTGCAGGCTTTATTTTGGGATTTCTTGCCTCAAGGTACGGGCTTGGCGCGCTCGGTGACATGATCCACGGCGCGGGCGTGGGCTTCGGCATGTATGTCGCGCCGTGGATCATGCTGGCGATTGCGGTGATCATGCCGATCGCCTGCGGTATCCTGTATCGGGGTGCAAAAAAGCTGATCAACACGTGGGACGGCGAGGACGAGGAGGTCTATCAGACCGTTGACGGCAGACTCTCCCTTGCGATGTGGATCGCCGGTGCTGCCCTCATTGCCACGGGTTTTCTCACGGCGGCGTCCTATTCGCGGTTTGCGTATCGTTTGGAAAGCCTGTATCTGGCAGCGCTGTTTTTGATCGCCGTGGTGTCCCTTTTCGCCATTGTATTGGAGATAACCGTCGTTCAGCAGAAATGCGTGGACGCCGTGAAGCGGATCAATCCCGAAAAGAAGGCGTCGGTTTACGACCTGAAATTTCAGAAGAAATGGATGGACGACTGCGACGAGGCGGAGAAAATTATG
>CABUHM010000051.1:0-8094 GCA_902491355.1 uncultured Eubacteriales bacterium | reverse complement strand
CAGATCAGCAGAACACCGCATTTTGCGGAAAACGTATCGTCTTTTTGGGCGATTCCATCACCGAAGGCTTTGCAACCGATAAAACCTATTGCAGCTTCCTGTGCGAGGAGCTGGGCATGACCGAAATCAATATGGGCATCAGCTCCACCGTTATGTGCATGGGCGGACATCGCGTGTCCCGCCTGCCCGACATTGACAAAATGCCCGTCGATGTGGATTACGCCGTGGTCTTTTTGGGTGTGAACGACTGGGATCAGGCAGTGAAAAACGGCATGTACGGCGGCGAGAGAGCCTATCCGGAAACTGCCACCTACTACGCCATGGGCGAGAAGGGCACCGACGATCTCTCCACCCTGTACGGCGCGTTCGGCGAGGCTTGCCGCCGACTGAAGGCAAAATATGACGGCACAAAGACCCGCGTACTCTTCCTGTCTCCCCTGCACACAAGCTGGAACAATTCCGTGGCGCCCGGACACCACTGGGAATTCGACTAGAAGAACCACGGCTTCACCCAGTCCGACTTTTCCGCAATGATCGCAGACCTTTGCCGCGATTACGGCTTCGACTTCTTCGATCTTCTCACGCGCTCGGGCATCTACTATAAGAGCGAAACCGACCGCAACACCGACCGTTACTATGTGGACGGCATCCATCCCAACCACGACGGTCACGCCCTCATCGCGCACAATCTTGCGGAATTCTTCCGCGCGGAGATGCAGTGATGTCCGCCGTCACAGAGCGCTTTTTGCGTTACGCCGCAGTACATACCACAAGCGATGAGAATTCCGGCACCACGCCGTCCGCGCCGCGCGAATTCGATCTGGCGCGCCTTTTGGCGGACGAGCTGACCGCAATCGGCGCGTCGGACGTTACCCTCACCGAAACGGGATACGTCTATGCCACCGTCCCCGCCACCGCAGGCAGAGAACAGGACGCCGCCATCGGCTTCATCGCACATATCGATACCTCGCCCGATTTTTCGGGTGAGCATGTCCGTCCACAGATCCATCCGAATTATGACGGCGGGGCTTTGACGCTGGGGGATTCCGGTCTGGTTCTGGATCCCGCCGTGTTTTCCCATCTGCCCGAGCTTCGGGGACGCACCCTTATCACGTCCGACGGGACTACCCTGCTCGGCGCGGACGATAAGGCGGGCGTTGCGGAGATCATGACCGCCGCCGACCTGTTGCTCCACACGGATCGCCCGCACGGCAAGATCTGCGTTGCCTTTACGCCCGATGAAGAGATCGGCGAGGGCGCGCACCATTTTGATCTGAAACGCTTCGGCGCGGATTTTGCCTACACCGTGGACGGCGGTCCCGAAAATGAGATCGAGTACGAAAACTTCAACGCCGCCTCCGCCGTGTTCTCCGTTACGGGCGTCAACGTGCATCCCGGCTCGGCGAAGGATATCATGGTCAATGCGGCGCTGGTCGCCTGCGAGATCAATTCTATGCTTCCCGCCGCCGAAACACCCGCGCACACCGAGGGCTACGAGGGCTTCTATCACCTGTGCGAAATGCATGCCGCGCCCGAACGCGCCGTCATGAAGTACATCGTGCGCGACCACGATGCCAACCGCTTTGCCGCGCGTCTGGACACCTGCCGCCATATCAAAAAGGTGCTGTGCGAGAAGTACGGTGCGGACGCGGTTCGTCTGGTCATCCGCGAGCAGTACCGCAACATGGCGGAGAAGATCCTGCCGCGCTTTGAAATCGTCGAGCGCGCGCAAAACGCCATCCGCGCCGTGGGTGCCGAGCCGGTCTCTCTTCCGGTGCGCGGCGGAACCGACGGCGCACAGCTCAGCTTTATGGGTCTGCCTTGTCCCAACCTCGGCACAGGCGGCTATGCCTTCCACGGTCCCTTTGAGCATGTCACGGCGGAGGGCATGGAAACCGCAGTTTCCGTTCTTCTCAAGATCGCAGAGGGCTGATCGGAAGCCGTGCGTCAGCACTGTTTTCCATATTTGCAGAAATCGGCAGGAGTCGTTACCCGACCCCTGCCGATATTTTCTCAGACTGCCTGAGATGCATATTTCTTGGACTGCACCTCGAACATCTCCGCATATTTTCCGCCGAGCGACATCAATTCGCGGTGCGTGCCCTCCTCCGCCAGATACCCGCTGTCAAACACATAGATCCGATCCGCATCGCGCGTTGCGGAAAGGCGGTGTGAAATGCACACAAACGTCTTGTCTGTTCCGAGGCGTCGGATATTCTCGTTGATCTCATGCTCCGATTCGGGATCGAGGGACGCGGACGGCTCGTCCATCAGAATCAGCGGACGGGGATGCACAAACATGCGGGAAAGCGCGACCTTTTGTGATTCTCCGCCCGAAAGATTCGTGCCGTCATTAGAAAACTCCCGTGTCAGTTCGGTTTTCAGACCGTCCGGCATCTGTGCAAGCCGCGTGCCGAAGGAAGCGGAGCGGAGCGCGGCGCGGACGGCGTCCGCATCCTCGTCCTGTGCCTCATCGCAGAGTACGTTCTCCGCCAAGGGCAGGGCATAGATCTGAAAATCCTGAAAAACCGAGCCGATACTGTGCCGATACGCTTCTATGTCATATTCACGGATGTCCGTTCCGTTCAGCCGAATGACGCCCGACGTCGGTTCATAGAAGTGCAGGAGCAGTTTGACTAAGGTCGATTTCCCCGCGCCGTTGTATCCGACCACGGCGATCCTTTCGCCGCGACGTATCGTCATATTGATATTGTGCAGAACCTCTTCGCCGTTCGGATAGGCAAAGCACACGTTCTCCAGCGAAAGACAGTCGAATTCCGGCACCGGTCTGTCGCCGCTTCGGAGCTTGGAGCGGTACTCCAACAGGGTTCTCACCTTTTCCACAAACAGGGAATGCTCCTCAAAGGAAGCCAGCGATCCCAGTATGTCGGACAGGCGCGTCCGAACCGAAGAAAACGTGGTCACCATGATCGCAAGATCGCCGATGGAAGCACTGTGCGCCACCATGATCAGATAAAGGACGACGATATACAGGCAGGGTTGCATCAGATTTTGGAGCAGTGTATTGGGCAGATTGAACCGTAAGCCCTTTTTGCCGTACTCCTGCGACATTTTGCGGATATCCTCGAGGTTCTTTTCGTAATCGTCCAGAATCACGTCCGAAGCATGGCTGATCCGAACCTCCTTTGCCATATCCGGCTGAGAAAAGATCCTTTCGTAATAAGCGCTTTTCCGCGTGAGGGGATTCAGTGCGAGATTACTCCTGACCGACAGTCGCATGGAGCCGCGGTTCAGGAGGAGCGATACGACGGCAACCGCCACCGCCATCAACGCGATCCACGGGTTGACGGTTGCGATAATGGCGGACGATGTGACCAGTACGATAAGATGATTGACGGTTTTCATGAGAGAATCCACCATGGCAATCGCCCGTCCGTCCCCGTTATTCATTGACCATATGAAATCGTTGTAAAACGCGGTGTCGTCATAGCACGCAAGATCCACCCTTTGCGTCGCCCCAAACAGATCCACGGTCATTCCCAGCTTCAGCTTTTGTTTTTTGCTTTCCCGCAGGACCTGCATGTAATATCCGCGGAACAGCTCCACGGATGCATAGATCGCAAAGACCGCTATGCACAGGAAAAGCACGGAAAGGAAGGGCCATCCCTCCGACAGCGCATCGTAATATATTTTATGGTACACCTTGATAATGGAAGAATACAAGCCCTGTATGACCGCATTGACTGCCTCCAGAACAAGATAGGAGGGGGCAAATTTCCATAGGTATTTCAGCAGGAACAGATTGTTGGATAATGTCGTCTTCAGTGTATTTCCGGTTTTCATGTCAGCCTTCCCCTCCGTTCTCGCCGTTGTCGGTATAATGCTCGGACTGTAGGCGGAAAAGCGTTGCGTATCTGCCGTTTTTTGCCATCAGCTCGGCATGGCTTCCGCACTCGATCAGCCTTCCGTGATCCAGCACCGCGATCCGATCCGCTAAGACGCATGCGGACATTGTGTGCGAGATGAACACCACCGTTTTTCCTGCGGCGGACGCCATCATATTTTCAAACATTTTCTGCTCTGCAATGGGATCGAGCGCCGAGGACGGCTCGTCCAGTATGATGATCGGGCTTCCCTTTGCGTGAACATGGGCAATGGAGATCATTTGCGCCTGTCCTCCGGAAAGCACCTCGCCGTGATCGTCAAATTCGCGATCCAGCACGGCATCCGCGCCCATGGGGTAGGATGCGACGAAGGAAGCCGCCGTGCTTTTTTGCAGGGCATCCGTAACCAACGCATCGTCCCCGGGCTGTTCGCGTCGGAGCAGGACGTTGTTTCTCACCGACATGGAAAAATGACGGTAATCCTGCAATACGGTGGCAAACAGATCGCGGTACGATTGCAGATTGACGTTCCGTATGTCCGTACCGTCCATCGAGATCGAGCCGGCGGTCGGATCGTACAGGCGCAGGAGCAGTTTGGTCAGAGTCGTTTTTCCGGCGCCGTTGTGCCCTACGATCGCTATTTTTTCACCCTGATGCACGGTCAGCGAAAGATCGTCGATCACATTGTCACCCGACCCGAAGTAGGAAAACGACACATGGTCGAATACAATGTCTCCCGCACGGGCGGACGGGGCATCCGGATTTTCGGCGATTTTCGGCTGATAGTCGAGCAGAAACCGCATGTTTTCGACGTGCAAGGCATGTTCGTAAAACTCCATTACCGAATCCAAGAGGGAATATACGGAGCCGAGAACCTCATTGATCGCGATCACGCTGACAAAGCAGTCACCGAGCGGCATGGTTTGGGACACCAGCACCCGCCACGCGATGTAGATGTAGATGCCGTAATCACCGATCAGCATATCCACAATATTGACAAACGCATAGTACAGGGCAAGCCGTGTTCCGTATTTGTGATAGATCGCGATGGAATCGGAAATCGCTTCCCGATACCGTGTAATGATCGGCTTTGCGATATTTGAGGTGCGGACCTCCTTGGCGCAGTTGCTCTGATTAAAGATACGGAGCGAATACGCCGCACGACGCTCCGCCTTCATCCTTTCGTTGTGCAGAATAAAGCCGGCTTTCTGTCCGCCCGCCTTCAAAAAGCTGAATACAAAGGGGAGGATCACAAATACGAGCATGAACGGGTCTGCAAGAAAAATGATCCATCCTGCGCCGACCAATTCGATCAGGTTGCCGATCAGCTCTATGACCGAATGAAAGACGCTTTCGCACCGTCCCGCGCCTTCCACCATTGCGCAGGTGTATTTTTCGTAAAATTCGGGATTTTCATAGCATTCGAGATCGCATTTTGACGCTTTTTCGAGAATGCTTCGCCGGAGCCTTCGGTTCGTTTGCGCATCGAACCGCGGCGTGATGTAAACGCCCGCAAGCTGACCGATGATCCCCTCCGCCGCATATGCGGCAATCAGCACTAAAAGCCAGATAAACACGCCGACATAGTCGCCGTTGGCTTCGGCGGTGTTTGTGGCATAACGGATGATGTACAGGGATGCCAGACCCAGACCGACGCTCACAAAAGTGGTGAGAACCGTGTATATGATCTTGGCGGGGCACGCCCGAAAAAGGAGCTTGAGGGCAAATATGTTGTTCTCTATGATACGCTTCTGCTTCAGTTCTTTTTTCATGGGACAGTCCCTTGGCGCGGAAATGATGATCGAATTGTATGCCGTGTGTCTCTGCGCAATAGGATACCATATTATTTCCATTTCGTCAATAAAAACATTTTATTGACAAAAATGACGAAATGTGTTACGATAATGCAAAAGACATCCGACGGAACAGACGAAAGGAGGAATGCTCCGTGACCAAAGAAGAAATTTATGCGCGGATTCCGGGCAGTCGATGTTTGGACTCCTGCTACCGATGCTGTACGAACATCATTCAGTATTCGCCGAGCGAGGAAAAGGCGATGGGCGGGTACGCGTGGGACGGTCAGTGCTCGCATCTGGCGGACGGCAAATGCACCGTATACGAAAACCGACCGTTTGTGTGCCGCATCCACGGCGCAAGCGTCATGATGAAATGCGACGACTGCATCTGCGACAATTTGCTGAGCGAAGCCGAGACTATGGAGCTGGTGCACGAATATGTCAGCCTGAAAAAGCGCGAGGAAGCGCAGACGCGGTCCGCACAGAAGTCCGATACGGTATAAACCGCAACGCAAAGCAAGGCAACGCAAACCGGTGCAAAATATACATACGGAAGCATTTCGCAAGCAAAGCGCGGCGCGAAATGCGGGAATCTTCAAAAACCCCTTGACGGATCGGAAAAATAAAGATATAATGTATATTATATTCCTGCGGCAGTTACGACTGCCACCGACGCGGTGTGCGTCGGCATTCGATTTTTATACATATTACGAAGGAGAGACTCATCATGGAAAGAATCTACAATTTTTCGGCAGGACCCTCGATGTTGCCGGTACCCGTGCTTGAAGAAGCCGCCGCGGAAATGCTGAACTACAAAGGCTCGGGCATGTCCGTTATGGAGATGAGTCACCGATCTCCCGTTTACGATGCCATCATCAAGGAAGCGCAGGTGCTCCTGCGCCGTCTCATGAATATTCCGGACAACTACAAGGTGCTATTTTTGCAGGGCGGTGCTTCCACCCAGTTTGCCGCAGTTCCCTATAACCTCCTCAACGGCTCGGGCAAGGCGGACTACATTGTGAGCGGTCAGTTCTCCAAAAAGGCGGCAAAGGAAGCGCAGAAGTACGGCGACATCCGCATTGCGGCATCGTCTGAGGACAAGAACAATACCTATATCCCGCAGTTGACCCGTGCCGATTTCCGTCCCGATGCGGATTATGTGCACATCTGCTTTAACAACACCATTTACGGTACCAAGTACAACTACATCCCCGACACCGGAGACATCCCGCTGGTGGCAGATATGTCCTCGTGCATTCTGTCCGAGCCGGTCGATGTATCCCGCTTCGGTCTGATCTATGCCGGTGCGCAGAAGAACGTTGCACCTGCCGGATTGACCATCGTCATTGTGCGCGAGGATCTCATCGGCAAAGCACGTCCCGATACCCCCGTCATGTTCGACTACAAGACCCTGGCGGACAATGACTCCATGTACAACACGCCGCCCTGCTGGTGCATCTACATTGCAAAGCTCGTGTTTGAGTGGATCCTCGGCATCGGCGGTCTGGAGGAAATGCAGAAGCGCAATCAGAAGAAGGCAGATCTGCTGTATCAGTATCTTGATTCCCAGACCTACTACACCGCGCCTGCCGAAAAGCCCTACCGTTCCATGATGAACGTGACCTTTGTGACGGGCGATCCCGAGCTGGACAGCCTGTTTGCCAAGGAAGCGGGCGCCGCAGGCTTTGTGAACATCAAGGGACACCGCAGTGTGGGCGGCATGCGCGCCTCCATCTACAACGCAATGCCCCATGAGGGAGTTGCGGCACTTGTGGAATTCATGAAGGACTTCGCGCAGAAGCACCCCAAGGCGTGAGCGGAAAGGACAGGAAACACGATGAAAAAGGTATTACTTCTCAATAAAATCGCAAAGGTCGGCACCGACGAGCTGGATTCCCGCGACTATGAGGTGGGGACGGACATCACCGATCCCGACGCTATCATGGTTCGCTCCGCCGACATGCACTCCATGGAATTCGGTGATAACCTTATGGCTGTGGCACGTGCCGGCGCGGGAACGAATAACATTCCCGTGGACGCCTGCGCGGAGCGCGGCATCGTGGTGTTCAACACGCCCGGCGCAAACGCAAACGGCGTGAAGGAGCTGACCATCGCCGCTCTTCTGCTTGCCTCCCGCAACATTGTGGGCGGCGTGGAGTGGACGCGTACACTGGTGGGAAATGCAGACGTGGCAGACGTGGCGAAGGCTGTGGAAAAGGGCAAGTCGCAGTTTGCCGGCGTGGAGATTCAGGGCAAGACCTTAGGCGTGGTCGGTCTGGGCGCTATCGGTGGCATGGTGGCAAATGCCGCGCTCAGTCTGGGCATGAACGTCGTCGGCTATGACCCCTACATCACCGTGGAGGGCGCGTGGAGCCTGTCCCGTGCCGTGCGCAAGGCGGCAAGCTACGACGAGATCTACGCCGTCGCCGACTACATCACCGTGCATGCAGCCG
>CABUHM010000050.1:0-8180 GCA_902491355.1 uncultured Eubacteriales bacterium | reverse complement strand
CCCACCAGCTCTTTCTGTCCCGCGTCAACGGAAACCATATGTGCACCGGTCACACTGAGTGCGACGCCATTATCATGGATGAAGCGTCGGTCAGCGCCAAGCCCGAGATCAACGCAAACAGTCCGGATGCACGCCTGATCCATGAGGCGGCGATCGGCAAGATTGCGGGGGAACAGCTTATCAAGCTCATGACCCTGGGACTGACCGAAAAGGAAGCGGAGGAAAAGATAATCAACGGCTTCATTGCCTCTTGACGTTTTTGCTTTTCTATGATATTATAGCAGCATAGTAAGGAGAGATGACGATGCTACCTTTGAATACCGAACAGACCAAGCTGTTGTTTGACGCCCTGCTTTCCCTGAAGGACGCAGAGGAGTGCGGCAAATTTTTAGAGGATCTTTGCACCATCAAGGAGCTGGAGGATATGGCACAGCGCCTTTCGGTTGCCGTGGGCTTGCTGGACGGCAATACCTTTGTCGAGATCGGCAAAAAGACCGGCGCCAGCTCCGCCACCATCAGCCGCGTCAACAAGTGCATTATGTACGGCTCGGGCGGCTACCGCGAGGTGATCGCCAAGCTCCGTCCCGCAGACAAAACGGAAACGGAAGGCTGAACGAACCTGCAAAGCCGCAAAGGGTGTAAAAGACGCAAAGACGGAAAGACGCAAAAAGGCACCGCCCGAAGCATGCGGGCGGTGCCTTTTTGTGTTGCGCCGATATGATCTGCCGTGGGTCGCGGTCGCGGCGGTGTGACGGTCACGCGAACAGGCGGCGGTAGATATCGGAAATACGGTCGGTCGGCAGAGGGGCGACGCAATTGGCGAAATTGCCCGCAGAGCACACAGCGGCGTCATAGGAGCGTATCTCGTCGTCGGTGAGGGTGAGATGAACGTCCGAAAGGGACGGAATGACCTGTGAAACGGTCTCGGGGGTCGTTCCGAGAAAGTCGGAAATCGTAGCGAGGCGTGCGCTTCCTTCCGCCGTCGCCATGGCATGGCGGATATATTCGCCCGTGAAAACGGCGCAGGCTCTGCCGTGCGGGATGCCGCGCTTCAGGGTCAGATTATACCCTAAGGGATGGGGAAAGCCCGTGCCCGTGGTGTTGATGGCGAGCCCGCCGAGCGAGGCGGCATAGAGAAGCGTGCTCCGATTCTCCTCGGTGACGGTCAAGCCTGCGGCGCCGGCGCCTTTAAGTATGTTCCACAGCATTGCGCCGCCGTTGAGGGCGTATGCGGCGGACAGCACGGTGGTCTTGGGGGACAGGTAGGATTCGATGCAGTGGCAGAACGCATCCAGAGCGCACGACAACGCCGATGCGGGCTTCATGGATTGCAGATATCTGCCGTCTAGGAAGGCGCATTTGGCGTAGGAATGCGGGGAGTTAAAGGTCTTTTTGCGGTTCTCGGCGTCCAGTGTCAGAATCGAATAGGGATTGACCTCCGATCCCGTTCCTGCGGTGGTGGGGATGAGAACCAAGGGCAGGGAAGGGCAAAGCGCTTCGGGACGGAAAAGCTCCATGGGGGCGATGCTCGGGTTTTGGGCAAACGCCGCTACGGCTTTTGCCGCGTCAAGAGGCGAACCGCCGCCGATGCCGATCACAAAATCCGCTTGTGCGCGGACTGCGGCAAGACCGCCCTCGCAGCAAACCGAGAGCAGAGGATTTTCGCCGATCCGATCAAAGACCGAATATGCGATCCCGTGTGCCGTCAGCACGTCGGTGACGTCGTCCAATGCGCCCGAGGCTTTGGCGGAATGCGCTCCCGTGACGATCAGACAGCGTGTTCCTTGGATCAGATGCTCTGCGTGGGATGCGATGCAACGGTCGCCGCTGATTACGCGAACCGGCATATATTCATTCATTTCGTACATATGGCTTCCTCCGAATTCCGTTGATATGTTGTGTCTTGCCTTGCCTTGCCTTGCTTTGCCTTGCTCCGCGTTGCCCCGCTTTGCTCCGCTTTGCTCCGCTTTGCTCCGCTTTGCCTCGCTTTGCTTTCGTCGGCACCCTTATGCGCGGCGGCGTGATGCGCAGGCTCCAAAAAACCGGGGCAACGCGATCGCGTGCCCCGGCGCAAAGAGCGGCTGATCAGCCCTCTCTGATATTGTATTTGGTGCGGTACCAGTCCTTGACCTGATTCTTGACGGAGGAGTTGTAGTCCTCGGCGATGGAATCCTTGACCTCGTCGTACTGGCTGTACTCACGTGCCAGTGCGGTGATGAAGTAGTCGATATCCACCATCATGCCGTCGTCATCGTAAGGCTCAAATGCTTCGTAGCGTGCGAGGAAGTCGGCGTAAAGCTCGTCGTACTTCTTCATGATGTCCGCTATGGAGCAGTAATACGAAACCGGAATCTGGTTGCCCTCTGCATCGGTCTTGGTAGACTTGACGGGGCGCTCACCCTTAAGGACATCGGGGTCTTCTTCCAAGGTGAAGCCGAGGAAGGGATCCAGCTCAGCCTCGCGGTTCTGCTCCTTGGCAAGTGCCCAGTTGTCGGCAGACAGGAGAAGCTGTTCGGCGGTCATGTCGTCGCTCTGCCACAGCTTGAACATATTGCCGGTGTACAGTGCGTTCATGTTATAATCGTTGGAGATGCGGTGCACCACACCGTCGCTGTCGCGGGTGTAGTCGATCTCGTTTACACCGTACTGGAAGATGTTGCGGAATTCCTCGTTCATGGTGAGCAGTTCGAGCACTTCCATGCAACGGGAGGTCGTGACGGCGTACTTGCTGACCGCATAGACCGAGGAGAACACGTCTTCGTTGTACAGGATAGGCGTCTTGTACGGGATCACGTAATACTGCTCCTCGTACTTCTGCGCAAGCTCCAGACCGCCCTTGACCACGGCGGCGGCTACGTTTTCCACACCGTCGATGGAGTCCATGTACCGGATGTAATTCTTGTATTTATACTTTGTGATATAATACTGGTTGAAATCGCGGTAGCTGAACAGGAGCATGGGGGACAGTCGGTCGAGGAATGCGGAGGTTCCCACAGCCGAAAAGTCGGACGGCTTGAGCCATGTGCCGAGCATGGTGGGCTTGTTATCGATGAAGTAGGTCAGCTCGGAGCCGTAATTCACCATGGGGATGTACTGCGGCTCATGCTTGATCACCAGATCGAAATAGTCGGTCAGATCGGACATGGCGGCAATGGAGTTGCAGTCGATATAATACTTGTCTGCCAGCTCGCGGTTGATGAGGATGTACTCATATTCGCCGATGATGTGGTTATTCGGAACGGCGAAGGTGCCGTCCGATGTGGTGACAGCGCTCAGCAGATCGGAATTGATATAGGACTTGAGGATGCTGGAACCGACGTTCAGCTCGCCCGAAAGGTCGGCTAACAGACCGCTGTCCACATATTCCTGATAAAAGTCTGCGTTATTAATGAGGAAGATATCCAGCTGATTGGGATCTGCCTCCGGATACACCGTCTCGGTGAAGCCCAGCTCGTTTTTCTTGGTTTCGGGAGTGTATGCGGTGGTCTCCTGTGTATCGTCCCCGTCGACGGTTCCGATGTCGATCTGATCGTTTGCCAGATCGGGGGAGGTGGTGACATTCGCACTCTTGACCTGACGCGCTGCCGCCGCCTGTGCCGCGGCAAGACGCTCCTTCAAGGTCTCGTCTGCCTGGATCTGCGCCATCTTCTCCTTGAGGACGTTGTAATACTCTGCCTCAGGGAAAAGACGAAGCTCGATATGGGTCTTGTACTGCGCCTCGGAAATCTCGTTGAGAGCAGTCTGCACACGTGCGATCGCCTCGTCCGTTGTGCCCTCATTGCATATGGAGTACAGAACCACCGTCACTGCCGCGGTATCATCCGTGAAGTGGACATAGGTGTTCTTACTCTGCGAAGCGTTGCCGTCCTGTCCGCAGGCGGTCAGCACCAAGGGCAGAACCGCACACAGGCAGAGAAGCAAGCAGATGATCTTCTTTTTCATGGAAAGAACTTCCTCCTGGGTAACAAACATAGCCGAAATCCGACTACTATATACATGTAGACTATTTTACTCTAATAAAATGAATATGTCAAGTGCATTTTATCGGCGCCCGGGTTTTTGGTGATTCCATACAATGCGCCGTCCCTGCAATTGGCACATGTGCCAATCGGCGGAAAATGCGATCAGTCCAGATAGTCCTTAAGACGCTTGGAGCGGCTCGGGTGACGCAGTTTGCGCAGAGCCTTTGCCTCGATCTGACGGATGCGCTCACGGGTGATGTTAAAGACCTTGCCGACCTCTTCCAGAGTACGGGTCCTGCCGTCGTCCAGACCGAAGCGGAGCTTCAAGACTTGTTCCTCACGCGGGGTCAGGGTGTGGAGCACCTCGTTGAGCTGTTCCTTGAGCAGGGTGTAGGATGCGACCTCTGCCGGAGCGGGGGAGGTCTCGTCCTCGATGAAGTCGCCCAGGTGGCTGTCCTCCTCCTCGCCGATCGGCGTTTCGAGAGAGACGGGATCCAGTGCGATCTTCATGATCTCCCGCACCTTTTCGGGGCTCATGTTCAGTTCCTTTGCCACCTCGTCCGGCGTCGCCTCGCGTCCCAGCTCTTGTAGTAACTGGCGCTGTACGCGGGACACCTTATGAATGGTCTCCACCATGTGGACGGGGATACGGATGGTGCGCGCCTGATCGGCAATGGCGCGGGTGATTGCCTGACGGATCCACCATGTGGCGTAGGTGGAGAATTTATAGCCCTTGCGGTAGTCGAATTTTTCCACCGCCTTCATCAGACCTAAGTTGCCCTCCTGAATGAGGTCGAGGAAGAACATGCCCTTGCCCACATAGCGCTTGGCAATGGAAACGACCAGACGCAGATTGGCTTCCACCAGCTCCTGCTTTGCCTTGGTATCGCCCTGTGCCATCTTTTCCGCCAATGCAGTCTCGCGCTCGGCGTCAAGCAGGGGCACCTTGCCGATCTCCTTGAGGTACATGCGCACGGGGTCGTCGATCGCCAGACCCTCCTGCGCCAGCATTTTTTCCATGTCCTCGGCACTCTCGTACTGCTCAACCTCGTTTTCGATCTGCTCGTACTCGGGTGCGTCCAGATATCCGGTCACGGTGACGCCGTTGCTCTCCAGCATCTCGTAGATCCGTTCCATTTGCTCAATGTCGTAATCCACGTCCTCCAGCGCTTCCATGATCTCGGCATTGGTCAGGGAGCCTTTTGCTTTTCCCCGTTCCACAAGCTCCCGAACGTCGAATTTCTTTTCACTGTGAGTTGCCGGTGTTTCGGGGGTTTGCTTTTCTTCTTTTGTCATTGAGAATATCCTCCAGATTATCGTTGGATTTTGACGACCTTAATGTTTTGATACAATCCGCCAGAACCGTTCCGTCGTTCTTGAGCAGTTCCGTGCGTGACAGCTTGAGCTTTGTGATGTACCCCATTTCCTCGGGGCTGAGGTATTGACTCAGTGCGGCATCCGAAAAGGCTTCGCCGTCGGCGCACTGCTCGGTGAGCACCGTATAGATCCGACGGTTCAGCGCGGTCACGAAATCGTCCGCGCACAGCGGCTCACTGCCCCCCCGCGCCTCGCGCAACAGCTCGGGATAGCAGAGAAGCAAGCCCAAAATGGCTTCCTCTGCGCCGGCGGCACGTGCGTTTTTCAGCTTATCGGGGTTCAGACGGTCGCCGATGCCCGCACTGCGCTGCATAAAGGAAGCGGTCTCTTCCCTCTGCCGTGTCCTCTCCTCCCGCTTTCGCAGGCGGCGGACGTCGGCGCGCAGGGTCTCTTCGGGGATCTCCAGCTTTTGGGACACCCTGCGGAGATACAGCTCGGCTTCCACCGAGGAATTGATCTGCGCGATGAACGCGGCGGCTTCGGCGGCGGCTTTGATCTTCTCCTCCAGAATGCCGATATCATGGCGCTTCAGGATCTGTCCGAAGATATAATCGAACCGCGATGCGGAGTTGTCCAGAAGCTGACCGAACCGTGCGGCGCCGTAGGTCTTGATGTATTCGTCGGGGTCTTTTGCGCCTTCCATGCGGAGCACGCGGGCTTCGACCCCTGCGGCTTCCAGAATCGAAAGGGCTTTTTGTGCGGCGCGCTGTCCCGCCTCGTCCGCGTCGTAGGATATGATCACATGGTCGGTATAGTGGCGGAACAGGCGCGCGTGCTCGGGCGTGATGGCGGTCCCCAGTGTTGCGACCGCCTGCGGGAAGCCTGCGGCGTGCATGGCGATGACGTCCATGTAGCCCTCGCACAGCACCAGACCTTTTTCGGTATGGTTCTTGGCGTAGTTGAGCGCGTACAGAATACGGCTCTTATGAAAGGCTGGCGTATCCGATGAGTTCAGATATTTCGGCTTGGAATCGTCCATGACGCGTCCGCCGAACGCCACGACATTTCCCGCAACATCGATGATGGGGAACATGAGGCGGTTGCGGAAAAGGTCGTAGAGCCTTCCCGTTTTCTCGGATCGCCTTGCAAGGTAGCCCTCAATCTGCTCGTCCTCGGTGTAGCCGAGACGGGTGAGCCGATCGGTCAGTGCGCCGAATCCGTCCGGTGCGAAGCCGAGACCGAAATGGCGGATGACGGCAGGGGACAGTCCCCGCTTTTTTGTGAGATAGTCCAGTCCCACGCCGCCCTGCATGAGACAGCTGTGATAGAAGCGCGCCGCCTCCCGATTCATTTCCAGGGTGCGTTTTCGCTTATGGGCGAGGGACGCGTCCCCGCTGTCGGGATGGTAGTCGATGCCCGCGCGGCGGGCAAGCATTTCCAGTGCGGCGGGAAAATCTAAATTCTCCGCCCGCATGACAAAGGAGAGGACGTCGCCGCCCGCCCCGCATCCGAAGCAGTAAAAGGAGCGTGTCGCCGGAAAAACCGTGAACGAAGGGGATTTCTCCGAATGGAAGGGACATAGCCCGTTATAATTGACGCCCGCGCGTTTGAGGTTGACATAAGAGGATATGACTTCCACAATGTCACTGCGATAACGTATCTCTTCCACAATGGAATTGTCCACAGCCATGTCTCATCCTCCTCTCTGCGGGATCAGTCCGGCGGCTGAGCGCGTCCGCTCCACACCGACGGGATAAAGAGCCGCTTGAAATCGTTGATGGCGTAGCGGTCGGTCATGCCCGCGATGTGGTCGCATGCCGCACGCTCCACCGATTCCGTTCGGCAGATCTCATCGTAATCGTAGCCCATTTCCATCTGCTCGGGATGGGATACGTAGTGGTAGTACAACTGTTCAAGCATGGATTCCGCCTTGCCCTCCTCGCCCTTTGCGGCGGGATTGGTATATACGGCGTCGAACAGGAATTCATGAAAGCTGTCGCACAGTGCCTGTGTGCGGTCGTCCATGCCGATGTCGGGCTGTCCGGCGGAGGCGTCGATGATGGCGCGCACCAGACAGTCGATGCGCTGACCGTGGGTCTGTCCCAAGCCGGATCGGATATCGGCGGGGATGTCCTCGACCGATAATATGCCTGCACGTATCGCATCGTCCACGTCGTGGTTCATATATGCGATACGGTCGGCAATGCGGACCACTCTGCCCTCCAGCGTGACGGCGCATCCGTTGGTGTGTTGCAGGATGCCGTCCCGAACCTCTTCGGTCAGGTTCAGCCGCTCCAGGCGATCCACCACGCGCAGGCTCTGCTTGTAGTGCGCGAAATCCTGCGAAAAGCACCGCCGCAAAACCCGTTCTCCGGCATGTCCGAAGGGGGTGTGTCCCAGATCGTGTCCCAGTCCGATCGCCTCGCACAGATCCTCGTTTAAGCACAGAGCGCGCGCGATGGTGCGGGCGATCTGCGTGACCTCGAGGGTGTGGGTCAGGCGGGTGCGGTAATGGTCGTCTGCCGGCGACAGAAACACCTGTGTCTTGTGCATCAGACGGCGGAACGCCTTGCTATGTATGATCCGGTCACGGTCCCGTTGAAATTCCGTGCGGATGGAATCGGGAGAGATCGGCTCCGCCCGTCCGCGTGTGTCCGCCGAGCAACAGGCGTAGGGCGACAGAACCGCCCGCTCCCGTTCGATCTGACGCTCTTTTTCGGTCATACAGTCACCCCGTTTCTCTCATCTGTATATAAGATAGTGCGCATGCCCCCGAAATTACTTTTTTCGGGAGAGATTTTTTCACAAAATGATATCGGAAATGCGATCACTCTGCGTTTTCCCAGTTGTGGTAGACCTCGAGCACGTCGTCGTTGTCCTCCAGATGATCCAGAAGCAGCT
>CABUHM010000049.1:0-8286 GCA_902491355.1 uncultured Eubacteriales bacterium | reverse complement strand
TTTTCGGGGATCCATTCGGGAACCTCAACGGCAACGCCGCGCTTCTCATAAGCGGCAGCGCCCTGCGGGAAGGTACCGTCCACATGATCCATAAATGCGGAAACGGGGAGCTTGTCGCCGTTCATCTTGGAAACGGGCTGGAGGATCTCGCGGACGAATTTCACCAGCTCGGGACGGTCGCCCTCAACAGGCTCTGCCTTCTCGGTGGTGTCCACGGTCTTCCATGCGGCGGGAACGTCGACCTTTTTCAGCGCGTTCACACCGGCGTCGATTGCCTTGTAGTTCAGCTCAACGACAGCCTCGCCCTTCTTGAGGTAGGACTTCTTTGCCATGTACTTCATGTAGTCCACTGCCTGCTCAATGGGCATGATGTTTGCCAGAGCGAAGAATGCGGACTGGAGGATTGTATTGGTACGCTTGCCCATGCCGATCTCGCGCGCAATGTCGATTGCGTCCACGGTGTAGAACTGAACGTCGTTATTGGCGATGTAGCTCTTCACCTTTGCGGGAAGGTGGGTCTCGATCTCTTCGGGAGTCCACTGGCAGTTGAGCAGGAAGGTGCCGCCGGGCTTGACGTCGTTGACGATGTCGTAGCCCTTCAAAATATAGGAGGGGTTGTGACATGCAACAAAGTTTGCCTTGGTGATATAGTACGGGCTCTTGATGGGCTTATCGCCGAAGCGGAGGTGGGAAATGGTCACACCGCCGGTCTTCTTGGAGTCGTACTGGAAGTATGCCTGAATGTACTTATCGGTATGGTCGCCGATGATCTTGA
Organism: uncultured Eubacteriales bacterium; assembly: GCA_902491355.1. Lineage (GTDB taxonomy): Bacteria > Bacillota > Clostridia > Oscillospirales > CAG-272 > UMGS2055. Next base: position 7,511 of record CABUHM010000049.1, on the reverse strand, counting down.
TGGAGTTCTTGTTTGCACCCACGGTGCCGTCTCCGCCCAGACCCCAGAATTTGCAGGAGATGGTGCCGGGAGCAGCAGTGTCGGGAGCGGGCTTCTCTTCCAGCGAGAGACCGGTCACATCGTCTACGATGCCGATGGTGAAGTTTGCCTTGGGCGCGTCGAGCTTAAGGTTCTCGAACACGGCAAACACGCTCTGCGGAGGCGTATCCTTGGAGCCGAGTCCGTAACGGCCGCCGACGACCTTTGCGGAAACGCCCTGAGATGCCAGAGCCGCAACCACGTCCAGATACAAAGGCTCACCCAGAGAGCCGGGCTCCTTGGTACGGTCGAGCACAGCGATCTTCTTCACGGTCTTGGGAAGAGTGGCGGCAAGTCTGTCTGCGCAGAAAGGACGGTACAGACGAACCTTGACCAAGCCGACCTTTTCGCCCTGTGCGGTCAGGTAGTCGATCACTTCCTCAGCCACGTCGCAGATCGAGCCCATGGCAATGATCACGCGGTCGGCATCGGGAGCGCCGTAATAGTTGAACAGCTTGTAGTCGGTGCCCAACTTGGCATTGACCTTGTCCATGTACTCTTCCACGATTGCAGGCAGTGCATCGTAATACTTGTTGCACGCCTCGCGGTTCTGGAAGAAGATATCGCCGTTCTCAGCGGAGCCGCGGAGCACGGGGTGCTCGGGGTTGATGGAACGTGCGCGGAACGCATTGACTGCGTCCATGTCGGTCATCTCAGCCAGATCCTTGTAGTCCCAAACCTCGATCTTCTGAATCTCGTGAGAGGTACGGAAGCCGTCGAAGAAGTTCAGGAAGGGCAGACTGCCCTTAATGGAAGCCAGATGTGCTACAGCGCCGAGATCCATGACCTCCTGCGGGTTGGTCTCTGCCAGCATGGCGAAACCGGTCTGACGACATGCGTACACGTCGGAGTGGTCGCCGAAAATGTTCAGCGCGTGGGAAGCAACGCAACGTGCGGAAACATGGAACACGCTGGGCAAAAGCTCGCCTGCGATCTTGTACATATTGGGGATCATGAGAAGCAGACCCTGAGAAGCGGTGTAGGTGGTGGTCAGTGCGCCTGCTGCCAGGGAGCCGTGAACAGTACCTGCGGCGCCTGCCTCGGACTGCATCTCGGTCACCTTAACAGTTGTGCCGAAAATATTTTTGCGGCCCGCAGCTGCCCACTGGTCAACATAGTCTGCCATCGGGCTGGAGGGGGTTATGGGGTAAATGCCGGCAACTTCCGTGAATGCATAGCTTACATGCGCGGCGGCGGTATTACCGTCCATAGAAATCTTTTCTCTTGCCATGAAACTAAAACCTCCTGGTGATTATTCAACCAATTATAACACCATTCCCGCAGATTGTAAAGAGATAAAAAGCACATTTTTCGAAAAAATAACGGTAAATCGGGCACAAAACGGCAAAACATACAATTTTCGGCGAGTCATGTCGTGCAGAAAGCCGACATAAGCATAATAGCGAAAGACGCATGACCGTTCTCGGGTTTATGATAATAATTAAAAGATAGAAAGGATAACCGACATGGGATGCTGTTTGGGCGATTTGCAGGATAAAGAGGTCATCAACGTGTGTGACGGGAGGCGGCTGGGCTACATCTGCGACGTGGAAGCGGATGTGTGCACGGGGCAGATCCGCGCCATACTGCTGCCCGGGGAGAGGTGTTCCCTGTTCGGACGGCGCGGGCGCTGTATCCGCATCCCGTGGGAGAAGATATGCCGCATCGGCGACGATCTGATCCTGGTCCAGCTCAGCGCGGCAGAGCTTTGTCCGCCGCCCGACATGCATCCTCCGAAAAAGCATTTTTGGGAGGGCTGAGAGAAAAGCGGGACGAACGGAGCAGGAAATTGCCCTCTGAAATGTTAAAAAAATGTAAAATTACAAAATATCCTTGTATCCGGGCAAAAAGCGTGGTATAATGTAACGTAAAATTCACACACGGCGTTTTCTTTCGGTGCATCACATCGGCGCCGTGGTGGAAAAAACCGAAGGAGGATTTATCCCAAAATGTCTATCATCTCAATTAAGCAGCTGCTGGAAGCAGGCGTCCATTTCGGACATCACACCAGAAGATGGAACCCCAAGATGGCGGAGTACATCTTCACCGAGCGTAACGGCATCTACATCATCGACCTTCAGAAAACCGTGAAGAAGTTCGACGAAGCGTATATGTTCGCACGCGAGCTGGCTGAGCAGGACGGTTCCATCCTGTTCGTGGGTACCAAGAAGCAGGCTGCCGACACCATCAAGGAAGAGGCAACCCGTTGCGGCATGTACTACGTGAACGTCCGTTGGCCCGGCGGTATGCTGACCAACTTCAAGACCATCAAGAAATCCATCGCCCGCCTCAACAGCCTGAACAAGATGGCTGAGGACGGCACATTCGATCTGCTTCCCAAGAAGGAAGTTGCCGCTCTTCTCAAGGAAAGAAACGACCTGGAAAAGAGCTACGGCGGTATCAAGACCATGGAGAAGCTCCCCTCCGCCGTGTTCATCGTTGACCCCCGCAAGGAAAAGAACGCCGTTCTGGAAGCAAAGAAGCTCGGCATTCCGGTGATTGCCATTGTGGATACCAACTGCGATCCTGACGATGCAGACTATATCATCCCCGGCAACGACGACGCAATCCGCGCCATCAAGCTGATCACCTCCACCATTGCAAACGCAGTTGTGGAAGGCAAGCAGGGTGAGCAGGAAGCAGCAGAGGAAGCTCCCGCAGAGCAGACTGCCGCTCCCGCAGAAGAGAACGCTGCCGAGTAATTTAACCGAAAACGGAGGAAACATCAATGGCTATTACTGCAAAACTGGTTGCCGAGCTGAGAGCAAAGACCGGCTGCGGCATGATGGAGTGCAAGAAGGCACTCACCGAGACCGACGGCGACTTCGATGCCGCCATCAAGTTCCTGCGCGAGCGCGGACTTTCCGTTGCCGCAAAGAAGGCTGACCGCATTGCCGCCGAGGGCGTGGTTTCCATCTATAAGGAAGGCGACGCCACCGCAATGATCGAGGTCAACTCCGAGACCGACTTTGTAGCAAAGAACGAGGAGTTCCAAGCATTCGTTCATAATACCCTGGTCGCCATTCTCAAGTACAGACCCGCAGACGTGGAAGCACTGAAGGCTTGCAAGTACGCCGACAGCGACCTCACCGTGGGCGACGCTCTGATCGAGAAGATCGCTACCATCAAGGAGAACATCACCATCCGCCGCTTTCTGGTTGTGGAAGGCACCACCAGCACCTACATCCACGGTCAGGGCGCTATCGGTATCATCGTGAAGTTCGTCACCGACGTTGCCGATAAGGAAGGCTTCGCAGAATACGCAAAGAACATCGCCCTTCAGGTCGCAGGTGCAAACGCTCTGTATCTGAATGCCGATGCCGTCCCCGCTTCGGTCATCGAGGAGGAGAAGGATGTTCTGATGAAGCAGATTGCAAACGATCCCAAGAACGCGAACAAGCCCGCTGCCATCGTCGAGAAGATGGTCACCGGCCGTGTCAACAAGTACTACGAGACCAACTGCCTGGTCAATCAGGCATACGTCAAGGACGATAAGATGTCTGTTGCACAGTACACCGAGGCAACCGCAAAGGCACTCGGCGGCTCCATCGTGATTGACAGCTTCTACCGTTACGACAAGGGCGAGGGTCTGCAGAAGAGAGAAGACAACTTCGCAGAAGAGATCGCTTCCATGATGAACAAGTAATGAAAAAGCAGACAGCCTGCCGTACCCTTTCCGGTGCTGCGGGCTGTTTTTTTGCCGATTTTGGGGTCAATTGCAAAAAGAACGCCGCAAATGCGTCCGAAATGGCAAAAAAATGATAAAAATTTGCGCAATATCTTTACAAAAGCAAGAAAATCAAGTAAAATAAGAGATGAATGTAAGTTAGTCCGGTGTACGGCACCGGTGAAAGGATCAACGGAGCATGGAACCGAAGTATAAACGAATCCTTCTGAAGCTCTCCGGCGAGGCGCTTGCCACCGGAGCAAAGGGAGAAATCCTGAATTACGACTTTGTCCGCGCCATTTGCGGCAAGATCAAGGAATGCATGGAAGCGGGCGTTCAGGTCAGCATTATCGTGGGCGCCGGCAACATCTGGCGCGGCAGACAGGGACGGAACATGGATCATGTCCGCGCCGACCATATGGGCATGCTTGCCACCACCATCAACGCGCTTGCCGTGCAGGACGCGCTGGAACAGCAGGGCGTGGATACCCGCGTCATGACCGCCATCGCCATGCACGAATTTGCAGAGCCGTACATCCGCAGTAAGGCAGTGCATCATCTGGAAAAGGGTCGCGCCGTCATTTTCGGATGCGGCATCGGCAACCCCTTCTTCTCCACCGATACTGCCGCCGTCATGCGTGCAGCTGAGATCGATGCAGACGTTGTGATGCTGGCAAAGAACATCGACGGTGTGTATACCGCCGATCCCCGCAAGGATGCAACGGCATCCAAGCTGGACGAATGCGATTACATGTATCTGCTCAAGCATGAGCTGACCGTCATCGACTCGACTGCGGCATCCTTCAGCAAGGATAACCACATCCCGCTTCTGATCTTCGGTCTGGACGATCCGGACAACATTATGAAAGCTGTTATGGGCGAAAAAATCGGTACGATTATTCAAGGAGGAAACGAGAAATGAAACTGAACGTTAAGGAATTCGAGGAAAAAATGCAGAAATCCATCACCGCGTATGAGAAGGAGCTGGAAACCATCCGCGCGGGAAGAGCCAACCCTGCCGTTCTCGACAAGATCTCGGTGGAATATTACGGTGCCCCCACACCCATCAACGCCGTGGCATCGGTTTCTGTCACCGACGCGCGCACCATCACCATTCAGCCGTGGGAAAATCCCATGCTCAAGGTCATCGAAAAGGCAATTCAGACCTCCGACCTCGGCATCAACCCGCAGAACGACGGTAAGGTGATCCGTCTGGTGTTCCCCGCGCTCACCGAGGATCGCAGAAAAGAGCTGACCAAGCAGGTGGAGAAGATGGGCGAGGAATGCAAGGTCGCCATCCGCAACATCCGCCGCGAGGCAAACGACCGCATCAAGGATATGAAGAAAAAGAGCGAAATGACCGAGGATGAGCAGAAGGCGTCCGAGAAGAATGTTCAGGACGCGACCGACAAGTTCACAAAGAGCGTTGACAGCGTTACCGCCGCAAAGAACAAGGAGATCATGTCCCTGTAAGGCGCTTGGAATGAGCCTCGGCTTTTCCGAATAACATGAATTACAGGGGGCGGCATCTTCCGCCCTCTGTATTGACGCTTGACCGCACAATTCGCGCACGGCACACATGCCTGCACCTTTTCCGTCATACTTGACGCTTGACGAAAAATCCGACTGTGCAATCGCACCGTCGGAATGATGCGGTAACACCTTGAATTTTTCAACCCCGAACGGTGCATTATGTTTTGGAACGGTAAGAAGAGAAACCATACACAAAAAGCGGATCGCAGTCTTTCTCCCAAGGACGGGAACGGGCAGGACTGCCGCGACGGAAGCGGATCCGGACAAGCGACCCTGCCGCCGAAAGAAGCCATGCCGCGCCACATCGCATTTATCATGGACGGCAACGGCAGATGGGCAAAAAAGCGCGGTCTGCCCAGAGAATACGGGCATAAGGAGGGCGCGGCGGTCTTTCGCCGCCTAACCGAATACTGCGGCTCCATCGGCATCAACACGGTCACGGTCTACGCGTTTTCCACCGAAAACTGGAAGCGTCCCGAGCGTGAGATTTCCGCGATCATGAAATTATTGCGCGATTATCTGAACGACGCACTGCGGGAAATGGAGAAAAACCGCATCCGCTTCTGCTTCCTCGGCGACCGCTCCCGCTTTGACGGGGAGACCCGGCGTCTCATGCAGGAGGCGGAGGAACGCTCCGTGGGCTACACCCTGCGGCTGAACCTTGCCATCAACTACGGCGGCAGAGACGAGATCGTGCATGCCGTCAATGCCTGCCTCAGGGAGGGCATCACCGAGATATCCGAGGACGATATCTCGCGCCACCTTTATACCAAAGACAGCCCCGAGCCGGATCTCATCGTACGCACGGGCGGCGAACAGCGCCTGTCTAACTTCCTGTTATGGCAGAGCGAATATGCCGAGCTGTACTTTTCGCCTATCCTGTGGCCCGACTTTTCCGAGCGCGACGTGGATGCCGCCGTGGCGGATTTCTGCCGACGGAACCGCCGCTACGGCGCGGTCGATGTGCAGGACGGCGCCAAGGCAGACTCCTGATCATGTCATATTGAAAAAACAAAGGATATCGTTATCATGAAAAAAAGGATCATAACCGCCATCGTTTTGGTCGCGGTGCTCTTCCCCTTTGTGTGGTTCTCCGACACCTGGGCGTTCCCGTGCCTGCTTGCGGCGTTTTCCGCCGTGGCGGGCTATGAAATCCTGCACTGCATCGGAGTACATAAGCTCTGGTATGCCGCCGTACCCGTATATGCCGTGAGCATTTTGTGGGTGCTTTCGGCGCGGTGGACCGAGCACCATATCCCCGTTCTGGCGGGCACAGCCGTGGTGTACCTGTTCTGGCTTCTCTGCGCCGCTGTCTTTTCGCGGGGCAAATTCACCATGACCCAGGCATGCGAGCTGTTCTCCATGACGGTTTACATCACCTTCGGCTTTTCTTCCATTATCCGTCTGCGGGACATTGAGCACGGACAGTTCATTTTCATCCTTGCCTTCCTTGTGCCGTGGGTGAGCGACGTATTTGCCTATTTTTCGGGCAGACTGTTCGGACGGCACAAGCTGATCCCCGATGTCAGCCCCAAAAAGACGGTGGAGGGCGCTGTGGGCGGCGTCATATTCGGCACACTTGCCCTGATGCTGTACGGCTTCGGCGTGGGACTGTTCTTTGAGGCGACCCCGCGCTATCTCGGTCTGTTCCTTCTGGGAATCGTCGTCACCGTGGTATCCCAGTGCGGCGACCTGATCGCGTCCCTGCTCAAGCGGCAGTACGGGATCAAGGACTACGGCAAGATCTTTCCCGGTCACGGCGGCGTGATGGATCGGTTCGATTCCATTGTGGCTGCCGCGGGCTTTCTGTACCTGACCACCGCGATCCCTTCCCTGTTCCGCATCTTTTTCTGATATGATCGTAGTCCGCCGCGCAATCATTGCATCCCGCGATATTGTTGCGGCGGCACGATTTGAGGTATATATATGAATCATAACCGCACAAAATCGATCTGCGTCCTCGGCTCCACGGGGTCTGTGGGACGGCAGACCATGGAGGTCGCGCGGCATCTGGGCTTGCCGGTGCGCGGCATTTCCGGCATGACGAGCGTCGCCGTACTGGAAGAGCAGATCCGCGAATTTTCGCCCGCCTTCTGCGCCGTAGGTAACGAGGACGCGGCACGCGATCTGCGTCTGCGGGTACGGGACACCTCCACAAAGATCCTTTCCGGAGCCGAGGGCATCGACACACTGGCGGCGGAAACCGACGCCGACACCGTGTGCAATTCGGTCA
>CABUHM010000048.1:0-8496 GCA_902491355.1 uncultured Eubacteriales bacterium | reverse complement strand
AAAGGTTTCGGCGTCCACGGAATTACTTTGCGCAAATTTCAGATACGCGGGATTCTCCTCGGTGAACAGGGTGTTCAGGAGACGCAGGGGCTGATCGGGATTGATCGAATCGCCCGTGTGCGGGAGCACGTTGCCGTCCGCGTCGACCGGGTCGAACAGACCGCCGTTCACGGTCACCCTCCATGCGCCGTCCGTGCCTCGGGTCAGATCAAGACGGATATCCGACAGCGTACCGCTGTGCAGACGGATGTCGGTGAAGTAACCGTCTAAGGAAATCAGTCCGGACGCCGATGCGGGATCGTCCACGGAGGTAACGCCCACGTAGGACATGCGCACCGAAAGTCTGTCCTCCCCGCGAGGATACAGGGACAGGATCAGACCTCTGCCCTGCTCGCCGCGGAAATAGGTGTTGTCCCACTGCTTATATACGGCGGTGCCGTTCAGCTCGTTTGTTACGGTGAGCCGATCCAGAAGCGCCACGTTGAGGCAGGCGTTTTCATTTTCGGGATCGGTCGCACCGATGCCGAAGCGCACCGAAAAGCCTTCCTTGTGCAGAGCCAGTGCCTGTGTGCAGCTTGCGCCGATCATGGCGGCGCCGCCCGAGCGGAAGCCGGAATAGGTGATGCTTCCGTCATCGTTGACCGTTTCCTCGGTCAGCACCGACACGCCGTCGTCGGCGATGTATTTATGCGGCTGCCAGACCTTTGCTGCCGTTTTCGTCGAGGCGGCGCATGCGGTCTGTCCCGTGAGAAGAGCGGGCGTCGTGAGGGCAATCAGCAGGAATACTGCAACGCCGCGCATAAATCCGTTCATTATCGTGTATTTCCTCCCTTATTGCCGTGTCACGGAGGCGACACAGTAGCTTGACTGAGGTCTTTGCTTCCTGCCGCCGTTTCGGTTGAAATCGGGCGACGCTCCGCGAGGCATTACTGACCGAGCACAGTTCTGCGCAGTAAAATATAGTCGTTGGAATCGATTATTCCGTTTCCGTTCAGGTCGGCGGCGCGCTCCTGTGCGGAGCCTGCGGTTAGGGTCTCAAGCCCGATGCAGACGTTTCGGATAATGGCACCGTCATTGGAATCGGGGATGCCGTTGCTGTTGCAGTCGCCCGGGATTACGGTGTCCAGAAACATGGTGATACAGCCTGCGGGGTTGGTGATTTTGATTTTTGCGCCCGTGGGTACGGCACCGCTCAGATTTCTGCCCACCGAATCGGTGAGGGTCAGCGTGAAACCCTCGGGCACCGAAATGCGGGAGAGCAAATCGTCGGCATCGACGACGCCGTCGGTGCAGAGCAGGGTATTGGTCGCCGAAAAACCTTCTTCGTTTGCCGTAAGCGCACTCGACGCCATACTGGTCAGCGCGTGGATGCGCAATTCAGTGGCACTGTCGAACCATGCCGTGGTGTCGATCCATGTACCGGAGGTGCGTGCTACAAGGGTGTGACCCACCTGCGCTTCGTTGTGGAAGCCGATCCAGGAGTAGGTTGCGCTGCCGTCGATGAATACCTTTACCTGTCGGTCGGTCTCGCTTTCGGGTTTTGTCAGGCGGATCACCACCGAGAAGGTCTGTCCCGCCTCAATCAGAACAGGCTCGGGCAAATCGATGGTATACACGCCCGTGTAGGAAGTGATTCCGGTGACGGGCTGTGCCAGCATTGCCGTCCCTCTGGTGGGGGTATTCGGTCTTGCCAAGTCGGTGTACACCTGAACCTCATAGGATACGTTGGTATCGTACAGGGCGACGGTCACGGCTTCAAGCAGCTGATCGGCATCAGACGCGGTATATACTGCAGACATGGTCGAGCCTCCGCCGAAAGCGGGGAGCTGTCCCCATCTGTATATGGCGGAGCCGTCGTAATGGTAATTGTAGTCGTGCTTGGCGGCATCCTCTGCTATGTAGGCGGTGCAAAAGGCGCTGTTCAGACCGCCGTCGTAATACGAGATCCAAAAATAGCCTGCCTGCGTGCCCCATAAGGTGCCCCAGCTGTTTTTCACCAGAAACGCACCGTTGCCGGGCGCGGCGGCGGTAAACGAGGAGGCGGGGAAGTCGTCGTCCCAGCCGACTAAGGCGACGGCATGGTTTGTGCTTGTTGCAGTCGGATGGTAGTAGGAGGTCGTCTTGTTATCGCTGTCGAACAGATACAGGCTGTTGTCGGAGTAATAGGACGCGGCGACCGCACCGTACTCCATGATCATGCTCTTGACCACGTCGGTCTGATTCCCCTTCACGAAATAGGCGTCCCGCAGATGCGCCGCCGCATTGTAGGCGGTTGCCTGCGGAATTCCGTTGGTCAGGGCGCTCTGCGCGTAGCGGTACGGTACCTTGGACTCGGCGACCGCGCCGTACCAGCCGGACAGGGCAAACACGGTGTACATATCGTTGCCGCCGCGATCCAGAAAACTCATCGTGGTGGGGTTGAAGGTATAGTCGCCTGCAGTCAGCCCGAGCGGATCGGTCCGGCTGTTGTAGAAGTAATATGCTAATTGCAGTTCGGACAGATCAAGGTTGTAATACCGCGCGCGGACACCGTCCACCGTCCCGCCCGCGCGGAGCAGGGAAGCCTCCATTGCCGCCATTGCCGAAAAGGTCCAGCATGAGCCGTAGGGGTTTTGGTCGCGCACCGACGTGATATAGCGCTTGCTGCGGCTGTCGTACGAGGTCGGAAGGGTACTTCGGTTTGCGGAAATCTCGTCCTCGGGCGGAGCATACGTCGGGATGTCCGGCTCTATGTACTGATAGGTGTTGCGATACGACTCGTATACGTCGGACGCCTCGGATGCTTCGGCGGCGTTTCCCTGCGATACCGCCACGGCGGACGGGCAGGAGAGCAGTGCCGCAACGGTCAGAATCACGCTGATGATCGGATAGCGCTTTTTCATTGGCTCCTCCTTGAACGGAACGAATCTATTTTTCGGATTCCCGAAAACAGCACGGTCCGGCAAAATTCCCAACATTTATTCTACACCTATTGTACACTCATTTTTACGACCTGTCAAGGGATATGCACGCCTCTCTCCATGTTCCACAAAAACCGACCTGAAAATCTGTAAAAAATATCATTTCGCCCGCAGAAATGCTCTTGCTTTTCAGGCAGGAATGTGCTATAATACCACCATATGTCAGAGGAATAGGAGAATTATGTTGGAAAGACATTTCGGCTTGTGCGCCGTACTTCTTTGCGGCGCGGTGCTTCTCGGCGGCTGCCGCACAACGAACGTCGGTGCGGAAACCGGTACGACGCCCCCATCGGATACCACCGAGCCGGGCGGCAGTGTGACCGAGCCTGTGACCGATCAGTTTGAGACCTCCATGCGGATTCCGGCAGATCCTGATGGCGTGATTCCCCCTACACCGCGTGTGTGGAACGCCTCGCAGGTCGATAACCGACGCGACAGCTTTGAGGCAGATACCATCGACGTTTGCAACAGTACATATACCGTCCCGCAGGAATTGCAGCAGAAGGTGTTCGACGTGACCGGGCGCTACTCCTATCTGCTCAAATGCACCTTTTACGCCATTGATCTCGACAGCGGCATGTCCGTGGGCTACAATGCGGACGATTCCATGGCGACCGCCAGCACCGTCAAGGCGGGCTATTGTTATTCCTGTATGCATCAGATCGAAAACAACGACCGGTATTCACTCGACGATAAGGTGGAATATCGTCCCCGCCACTTCCTGTCCGGCTCGGGAGTGACAAAGACCACGCCGTTCGGAACGGTCCTCACCGTGCGGGAGCTGATCCACCGCACCCTGTATTACAGTGATAACGTCGCGTACTATATGCTGCTAGACTACTTCGGCGGCGACTATTATAATTCGCTTATGGAATCCCTCGGCGTGTCCCACCGTCTGGACTGGAACGGGGAACGCTGGGGCTTCTACAGCGCACATGAGTTGGGACTGATCTGGCAGGCAATCTATCGCTACCGCACCCAAAGCGACAACGGCGCGCTCCTGTGGGAATATCTCACCACGAATCTGTATAACGAGTTTGCCGAGGAGCTGACCGAATATCCGGTCATTGCGCATAAATCGGGCTGGGGCAAGGATCGGTTTGCGGGCTTCCATGATGCGGGCGTGGTGTGTACCGAGCACGGGGATTATGTCCTTGTGGTCATGACCGATACCGAGGAGAGCAACCGCTGTCTCCATCGGGTCGCGCGCGCCGTGGACAATATCATGAAGGATTATGCCGCATGGAAGGTCGAGCCGGTCTCCTGAATATCCGTTTGTATCAATGTACGGGAAACGATGCCGTATGTCCGATCTCGGCAGATCAGGCATACGGCATCTTTTTGTATCTGCATACGACGGGGTGGATTCACGGACGGAAACGAATGTGAGAAATTATGCGGGTAATTTTATTCAAATTGACCGATCGGGCGGTAATCGATGTAAAAAACGGGAAAAAATTGCTTGTAAAATAGTGGTTTTTGCTGTTTTTTTACAGAATCTCTTGCAATTTACGCGATTTTATGGTATAAAGAGACATGTTATACAATGGCGAAGTGCAAAAATGCATTGCTTGTTTGTATCGGAAGATAGCTTTGCGGGATTCCCGCTGCGGAAAATCAAAACGTGCGCCTGCACAGGATTAAGGGGAAATGACCGATGAAATTTCGTGAAATGAAATACACCCGTCCGGATGTTGCGGCAATCAAGGAACGGATTACCCGCAACACCGAGCGTCTGCGGGGGGCACAGACCTACGAGGAGGCAAGAGAAGTTTTCCTGGAGGAGGACCGTGCGACCCGTCACGATATGACGGCTGAGGTTCTGGCAAGCATCCGCCACTCCGTGGACACGCGCGACACATTTTACGATGAAGAAATGAAGTTCTGGAACACGGCATCGCCCGAATTGCAGGAGTACACGCAGATGTGGACGCAGGCAATGCTCGAGAACCGCTTCCGTCCGCAGTTCTCCGAGGAATTCGGCGACGTGATGTTCGTGAACGCCGAAATTGAATTAAAGACATTTTCTCCCGAGATCATCCCCGAACTGCAAAAGGAAAACGAGCTGGTGCAGGCATACGAAAAACTGCTTGCCTCGGCACAGATCCCGTTCGAGGGAAAAACATATACCATCGCACAGTTAGCACCCATGAAGTCCGATCCGGACGATGCGCGCCGTCTTGCGGCATGGAAGGCGGAGGGACAGTGGTTCCTTGACAATCGTGCCGAATTGGACGCGCAGTACGACGAGCTGACCCACCTGCGCGATACCATGGGCAGAAAGCTGGGCTACGACGGCTATACACAGCTGGGCTACTACCGCATGGGTCGCAACTGCTACACCAAGCAGGATGTGGAAAAATTCCGCGAAGCCGTGCGTCGGTACTTAGTCCCGGTGGCGGACGGCATTTATCGCGAACAGGCAAAACGTCTCGGAAAGACCTATCCCATGAGCTTTGCGGATAACGCGCTCATGTTCCGCTCCGGCAATCCCAAGCCGTGCGGCACGGCGGACGATATTCTGGCGCACGGACGCACCTTCTACGATGCGCTCTCGCCCGAAACGAGCGAATTCTTCCGCACCATGCTGGATTGGGAACTGCTTGACGTGCTCTCCACCGAGGGCAAGCGGGGCGGCGGATACTGCACCGGTATCTGCGAATATGAGGTTCCCTTCATTTTTGCAAACTTCAACGGTACGCAGGGTGATGTGGAGACCGTGACCCATGAAGCGGGGCATGCATTTGCATATTGGATGAACCGCCGACGCATTCCCATGCAGAACATTTGGGCAAGCATGGAGGCATGCGAGGTGCATTCCATGTCCATGGAGTTTTTCGCATGGCCTTGGGCTGAGGGCTTCTTCGGCGACGACACCCGCAAGTTCCTGTACAGCCATCTGGCAGGGGCGCTGACCTTCATTCCCTACGGCACCATGGTGGATCACTTCCAGCATATCGTATATGAAAAGCCCGATATGACGCCTGCCGAACGGCACGGTGTCTGGAAAGAGCTGATGGGGCAGTACATGCCGTGGATGCGTCTGGACGGGGAAATTCCCGTGTACGGCGACGGCGAGGGCTGGCAGCGTCAGCATCACATCTATTCCAGTCCCTTCTACTATATTGACTACTGCCTGGCGCAGACCGTGGCGCTTGAATTCTGGAAAAAGATCCAGGAAGACCGCGACCAAGCATGGAAAACCTACATGGCATATACCGTGCAGGGCGGCAGTCGGGTATTCACCGAGCTTTTGGCGCATGCGGGACTGGAAAGCCCGTTCGACGAAGCCTGCCTGCGCGACGTATGCGATGCGGCAGAGCGTTGGCTGCATGATTTCGACCTGACGGGGATCTCCTGATGGGCGAACACAAGCGGGGACGGCGCACCTACTTAAACGATTTTCAGCGCGATGCGGACGGAAAGTACCGCTATCACGGCGCGTACTACCGCTGTCACGGCGGCGACGCCGAACGCAAACGTTTTTTCCGTACCCTGTGGCTGTATACGGCGTCAGCCGTCATTTCCCTTGCGGCGGGCGCGTTGCTTATGCCGGCGGACGGCATCGGCAGAAGCCTGTACGTTCTCCTGCCCCTGGCGGCGGAGATCGGAACACTCGGCTCTGCGGTGTATGCGTCTGTCCGATTGACAATGCACGGCGATCCGGTGCGCGGATATATCTATGAGCGTACCGTGAAAAAACTGCCGAACCGATGCATGGCAAGCGCGGTCTGCGCGGCGATCGGTGCTGTGGCGACCCTTGTATTTCTCCTGATTTCGGGAGAGGGCGCGTTGTGGCGCACGGCGGTATACGGCGTCTCCAAGCTCCTTGTGTGTGCGCTGTCGCTGTACCTGTTCCGATTCGTGAAGCAAGGCGAATGGGACGCACAAACGGAAACCGATGTTTCCGCATAATACCGCTCACATGCGGTATCATTTCATTTCGGTTGCAACGGGGATCTCCCCGATGTAATAAAATTTCATATAGGAGAGGATACACATATGAAAAACTTCCGCAAAGTCCTTGCGTTGGTTTTCGCGGTTCTGATGTGCCTGGGCGCGTTTGCATCCTGCAAAACGACCCCTGCATCCAGTGGTTCTGCGAGCACGACCGACTCAAAGGGCAACAACACGCCTCAGCAGAGCACGACTCCTCTGGTTGTCGGCTATGCTGAATTCAACTCTAAGTTTTCTCCGTTCTTTGCAGAGACTGCTTACGACCAGGATGTCTACACCATGACGTCTATCGGTCTTCTCGGCAACGATCGTACCGGCGGTATGATCTACAACGGCATCAAGGGTGAGACCGTTGCCTTCAACGGCAAGGACTACACCTACTACGGTCCCGCTGACGTCAAGATCACCCAGAACGATGACGGTTCGGTGTACTATGACTTCACTCTGCGCACCGACATCAAGTTCTCCGACGGTGTTGCTCTGACCGTGGACGACGTCATCTTCTCGATGTACGTTCTCTGCGACCCGACCTACGACGGCAACTCCACCCTGTTCGCACAGCCCATTAAGGGTATGGACGCATACCGCAGCGGTATGACCACGAAGTGGCAGCTCATTGTTGCTGACGGTAAGGAAGCAAGCGCTAACGGCTCCGCTGACGGCTACTACACCGCTGACGAAGCTAAGGCTTTCTGGGAAATCTTTGACAAGACCGCTCTGGAATACGTTCAGGGTATCGTAGACTACTGCGCAGCAGCCGCAGGTACTACGGATGTTGCAGGCGCGGCTGATGCATGGGGCTTTGACGGTCTTGGCGTCACCACCGTGGAAGAATTCTGGAACGCAATTCTCGAAAGACACGGCTATGACATGACGAAGCTGGACGGCGAGAAGGCAGACGCCACTCTGACTTCCATGATCTCCGAACAGCTGTCCGCTGACCTGCTCAAGGGTGTGTCCACCGGCGAATCCGCCGCTAACATCTCCGGCATTCAGAAGACCGGCGATAACACCTTCCGCGTGGAAATGACCGAATTCGACGCAACCGCTATTTATCAGCTGTCTCTCACCATTGCTCCTATGCACTACTACGGCGAGACCGCAAAGTACAACTACGACGAGAACAAGTTCGGCTTTGACAAGGGCGACCTGTCTCACGTTCGTTCCGTCACCGCACAGCCTATGGGTGCAGGCCCCTACAAGTTTGTGAAGTATGACGACGGCGTTGTCAGCTTCGAGGCAAACGATTCCTACTACCTCGGCACTCCCAAGATCAAGTATATCAACTTCAAGGCAATGCAGGAGAAGGATAAGCTCAACGGTATCATCGCAGGTACCCTTGATGTTACCGATCCTACCTTCAACAAGGACGCCGTGGCGGCTATTAAGAAGGAAAACAGCAACGGTGAGCTGAACGGCGATAAGGTCGTTGTGGACACCGTGGATAATCTCGGCTATGGCTATATCGGTATCAGCGCAAAGGCTGTGAATGTCGGCGGCGTTCTGGATTCCAAGGAGTCCAAGGATCTGCGTAAAGCATTTGCTACCGTGCTTTCGGTTTACCGTGATCTGGCAATTG
>CABUHM010000047.1:0-8527 GCA_902491355.1 uncultured Eubacteriales bacterium | reverse complement strand
CCCAGCCGAGGCAGGGGTCGGTAATGGACTGCCCGTAGACACCGCCGCCCACCTTTTGAGCACCGTCCACGAGGTAGCTTTCGATCATAAGACCCTTACAGAGACGGCGAATGTCGGCATTGCAACGGCGGGAGTGCATGACCTCCTTGGCGATGCGGATTTGCTCCTCATATTTCTTGCCGGAATTGGCGTGGTTGGTATCGACAACGACGGCAGGATTGACGAGAGAGGTGGCGGCATACAGCTCGTTGACGCGGAGAAGATCCTCATAGTGATAATTGGACACCGTGTGACCGTCCTGGGTCTGGAAGCCGCGCAAAATGACGTGAGCGAGGGGATTGCCCTTGCTTTCGACCTCCCAGCCGCGATAGATGAAGGTGTGACCGCTCTGTGCGGCGGTGACGGCGTTCATCATGACCGAAAGATCGCCGCCGGTGGGGTTTTTCAGTCCCACAGGGACATCCAGACCGCTTGCGGTGAGGCGGTGCTGTTGGTTTTCCACCGAGCGCGCGCCCACTGCCACGTAGCCGAGCAGATCGGAAAGGTAGCGGTAGTTGTCGGGATAGAGCATTTCGTCGGCGGCAGCGAAGTCATAGTCGCGCAGAGCCTCCATGTGCAGATCGCGGATGGCGATGATGCCGCGAAGCATATCGGGGCGCTTGGTGGGGTCGGGCTGATGGAGCATGCCCTTGTAGCCTGCGCCTGTGGTGCGGGGCTTATTGGTGTAGATACGCGGGACGATGACCAGCTTGTCCGAGACCTCATCCGCGATGCGACGCAGTCTGCCGATATAGTCCAGAACCGATTCGCGGTTGTCGGCGGAGCAGGGTCCGATGATCAGCAGAACCTTGTCGCTCCTGCTCTCAAAAACCGAGGCGATCTCCGCATCTCTTGCCGCCTTGACCTCCTGCATTTTTGGGGTGAGGGGGTACATTTCCTTGATGTCCTTTGGGATCTGTAATTTGTGATAGAAAACCATGTTACTCATTGCATTATTCTCTTTTCCTTTGATCATTAAAGCTGTTTGGTACGGATCCCCAAAGAACCGAGAACCTCGAAATAGGCAGGATAGCTTTTGGAAACTGCCTCGGCACCGTCGATGACGGCGCCGGTTTTCATGGCAGGGAGACTCATTGCCATGGCGATGCGGTGATCGTTGTGCGAGGAAATGTCGCACGCAGGCGGGTGAAGAGCTTCGGGAGCGTACACGCGCACCGTGTTTTCGCCCACGTCACAGCGGATGCCGAAGCGGGCAAGCTCGGTCTGCATGACCGCCGCACGGTCGCTTTCCTTGTAGCGCAGACGCGCCGTATCGGTGAAAAGCGCACCCGAGCACAGCGCCGCCTGTGCCATGAGGACGGGCGCCAGATCGGGACAGTCTGCCAGAGAAAGGGCGGGACAGCCGTCGCGGATGGCGCGGGTGTACTCCCGCCAGACCCGATCGCCCTGCGCGGTGTCGGGCGACAAACCGTCCAAAGTCACCTCGCCGCCCACGGCATTCATCGCACCGAAAAACGCGGCGGCGGACTCGTCGCCCTCGACAGCGATATCCTGCACGGGGTGAAAGCCGCCGTTGCCGTCGATGCGGAAGCAGAAGCTGTCGGTGCGCGTGACCGAAACGCCGAAGGCGCGGAGCGCGTTCCACGTCAGCTCCAAATAAGAGGCGCTTTCCACAGGCGGCAGGATACGCAGGGTGCTGATGCCCGACGTGGATGCCAGCGCGAAGAGAAGTCCGGTGGCGAACTGACTGGAAATGTCCCCAGGGATCTCGTAATCTCCTGCGGGAAGCTCGCCCGTGACCGTCACCGAGCCGTCCGTGCGCTCCAGTGTCACACCGGTGCGGGCAAACAGGGTCTCATACACCGAAAGGGGTCTTGACGAAAGCCGTCCGCAGGTCAGGAAGGTGCGCCGAATCCCGCCGCGCGCTGCGACCGGAAGCAGAAAGCGCAGGGTGCTTCCGCTCTCGCGGCAGGGGAGGGAGGACGCAACGGACGGGAATCGCCCGCCGTTTCCGCGAACGCGCATGCCCGTGCCGTCCGACAGGGGCGTGACCGTGACCCCGAGCGCCCGCAGACAGTCCACGGTCGCCGCGACGTCCTCGCAGTCGGGTATGCGGTGCAGAACGCTCTCGCCGTCGGCTAACGCCGCACCGATGAGCATGCGGTGCGCCACGCTTTTGGAGGGCGGCGGCGTGACCGTGCCGCGCGGCACACCCGCCTCGATCCGAATTCTCATTCGCCGCTCTCCTTCTCCGCCGCTTCTGCCGCTTTTGCGACGGCCTGCACGTGCGAAATTAAGATATCCACAGCCTCGGTATAACCGTCTGTCCCGTGCCCGATGATGTGCGCGATGCATGCGGGGCGGATGTAGCTGATCTGTCGGAACGCCTCGCGTTGGGAAAGGTCGGAAATGTGCACCTCGACTGCCGGCAGACCCACTGCCTTGAGCGCGTCGAGCAGGGCGATGCTGGTGTGTGTGTATGCGCCCGGATTGATCACGATGCCGTCATACGTTCCGTAGGCATTCTGGATGGCGTCCACCAGATCGCCCTCATGGTTCGACTGGTAAAAATTGACCGCAACACGGCGCACCGCACAGTGGCAGCGAACCTTTTCCAGCAGTCCCGCGTAGTCCTCGCTTCCGTAGATATCCGGCTCGCGCAACCCCAAAAGATTGAGATTGGGACCGTTGACCACAAGAAATATCATCATCTCATCTCCTCCTCACAGCTCGGCGACCGCCGCAAGCAGTGCCGCAAAGCTGGTTTCCATATCCGCACTGCACTTCACCGTGACATCGGACACCGCCGAATACACGGGATGCCGCTCCCGATACAGCGCGTCCCATGCCTCGGGATCGCGGCAGAGCGGTCTGTCCGAAAGGACGGGAAGTCCGTCCCGATCGCGATCCAAAAATACGAGCACGCCGTTCTGCGCCAGATACCTCACGTTTTCGTCCCGCAGGACAGCGCCGCCGCCCGTGGCAATGACCGTGCGGGCACAGCGGGACAGACGGTCGCGGATGATCCCGCTTTCCATGCGGCGGAAGGCTTCCTCGCCGTCCTCACGGAAAATGTCCGGAATGCTCTTGCCCGCCTCGGCTTCGATGAGCGCGTCGCAATCCAAAAATTCCATACCCAGGGTCTGTGCCAAGCGCGCGCCCAGGGTGGTCTTGCCGCAACCCGGCATGCCGACTAAGATGAAATTGCGCTTTTTGCGGTACAGCTCGCGGTATACGCGGTCAACGGCATCGGGCGCGGTCGGACGCCCCAAAAACAGCTCGCATGCCCGCGCCGCCTGCGCCACCAGCATGTACAGTCCGCCTGCCGACGGAATGCCGCGCGCCATAGCGCCGCGCACCAGACGGGTGGTCAGCGGGTTGAACACCGCATCCGCCACACCGCAGAGCGCGGGCAGACGGGAAAGCTCGACCGGAGCGGCGTCCTCGTTCGGATACATGCCCACGGGGGTCGTGTTGATGATGCACTCCACCGAGGACGCGTTTTCGTACATTTCCTCATAGGAGATACAGGGGAGCGTGCCGTCACCGACGGGCTTGCGCGATACCGCCGTGACGCTTGCCGCGCCCTCCGCCGTCGCCACGGCACGCGCCGTGTGGGAGGTTCCTCCCGTGCCGAGAATGTATACATGCCTGCCCAAAAGAGAAATGTGACTGTGCGCAAGCAGGGCGCGCATGCCCGAATAGTCGGTATTGTAGCCGTAGAGCACGCCGTCCCGATTGACCACGGTGTTCACGGCACCGATCTGCGCGGCGCAGTCATCCACCACGTCGAGCAGGGGCAGAATGCACTGCTTGTACGGTATGGTGACATTGATGCCGCGAAACTGCCGCGCCCGAAAGAACGGCTCGATCTCCTGTGGCTCCAGTTCGGTCAGGCGATAGTCATAGTCCGCCAGTGCGGCGTGGATCTCGGCGGAAAAGCTGTGTCCCAGCTTCCGTCCGATGCAACCGTATTCCATGCGCAGACCTCCTTATTCCTTGATTTCATTTGCTTCCCGTTCGGGGTTGAGATAATCCGTGCCGAAGCGTACGCACAGAAGATCCGCCAGCGCCAGTGCCGTCACCGCCTCCGCCACCACGCATGCGCGGTGCGCGATGCAGGGGTCGTGCCGTCCCGCAAGCTGTAATTCGGTGTTGCACGGCTTTCGGTAGTCCACGGTGTCCTGCGTCTTGAAAACGGACGGCGTAGGCTTCACGGCACAGCGGAAAATGAGGGGCATGCCGTTCGTGATGCCGCCGTTGATGCCGCCGTTGCGGTTGGTGCGGGTGCGGATGACTTCCCCGTCGCAGCAGAACGGATCGTTGGCTTCGCTTCCGCGCAGGTCGCACAGGCCGAAGCCGTCCCCGAATTCCACGCCCTTCACGGCGGGGACGGAGAACAGCGCATGGCTCAGGACGCTTTCCACACTGTCGAACCACGGCTCGCCTGCGCCCGCAGGCATGCCGCATACGGCAGTTTCCAAGATCCCGCCCACGCTGTCGCCGTCGGCACGCGCGGCAAGGATCCTTGTCCGCATTGCTTCGCCCGCTTCGGGGTCGAGCACGGGGAAGTCCCGATCGGTCAGCATGTCCAGCTCGGAAAGCGGATCGACAGGGTCGAACGCGCGGTCGTCAATGCCCGCACAGCGCCGCAGATGGGTGCCGATGTGGATGCCGCGCCGTCTCAGCGCGGGTGCGACGATGCCGCCCGCCGCCACCAAAGCCGCCGTGATTCTGCCGCTGAAATGCCCGCCGCCCGTCAGCTCGGCATATCCCCGATACTTCACATAGCCCGTGTAATCGGCATGCCCGGGACGCGCCACGCCGCTCGACGAGACATAATCCTCCCCGAGGAACGCCGTGTTGGGGATGAGGATGCACAGGGGCGTTCCGGTGGCGCGTCCGTTGTGAACGCCGCTCACAATCTGAAATGCGTCCGGCTCCCGGCGGGCGGTAGACAGAGCATCCTTGGGACGCCGACGGGTGAGATACCGCGCGATCTCCTCCCGATCCACGGGCACGCCGGGCGAAAGACCGTCCAGCACCGCGCCCACCGCCGCGCCGTGGCTCTCGCCGAACAGGGTGAGCTGTAATGCGCTTCCGAATGTATTTTTCATCGCAATTCCAAAACCTCCTCGGCGCGCGCCGTAATTTCCGCTGCCGTCATATCGCGGAACGCATAGACGCCGATCTCGTCCACCGTGACGGCGTGAAGCGTGTCGCCGTCCGTCTTTTTGTCGTGTCGGAGCGCGGCAGAAAACGCGTCGCGGTTCACTGTGGCGTGCAGGGGCAGTCCGTAACGGCGCAACACGGCACGGATGCGCTCCCGCGCCTCGCCGCGGCTCATGCACAGCATGCCCAATCCCACACATTCGCCGTGCAGAAGGGGGGTGTCGGTCTCAAGCAACGCGCTTTCCACCGCATGTCCCACCGTGTGACCGAAGTTCAGAACGCGACGCAGTCCGCTTTCCTTCTCGTCCTGCTCCACCACATACGCCTTCTTCTGCACACCTGCGGCAATGATCTCGGTCAGCTCCGCCTCGCCGCTCTCCATACGCGCAAACAGGTCACGGTCGACTGCCGAAAACAGCTTGATCGCCTCGGCATATCCCCCCGCCACCTGACGTGCGGGCAGGGTGGACAGCACCTCCGGATCGGCAAACACGCCGCGCGGCTGATAAAAAGCGCCCACCGTGTTCTTGTATCCGCCGAAATCCACGGCGACCTTGCCCCCCACCGACGAATCCAACATGGAAAGCAGGGTGGTGGGGATTTGATAAAAGGCGATACCGCGCAGATAGGTGGCGGCGGCGAAGCCCGCCATGTCGCCCGTCACGCCGCCGCCAAGCGCGACCACCGCATCCCGACGGTCAAAGCCGCCGTCATGCAGAGCGGACAGGATGCGGCAGTAGGTCTGCATGTTCTTGCTTCCCTCTCCCTGCGGAAATGTGAAAACCGTAACATTTTCACACTGCGCGCGCACTGCTTCCGCGTACAGCGCGGGAACGCCCGAATCGGTGACAAGGAGCAGACGGCGTCCGTGCGGCAGAAATTCGCCCACGCGGGCAAGCAGTCCGCGCTCGATGTGCACCGTGTAGTCCGTATACGGCAAATGTACGCCGATTTCCATATCCGATCAGCCCTCCTGTGCTTCCAGCAGAACGGGAGCGGGACAGCTTCCCAGCAATTTGACACGACTGCAGCATGCCGCAAGGTCGGCTAACATTTTCCGTCCCGCCTCCTGCGCCAGACAGCCCTCTCCCTCTGCGTAAAAATAGTATTCCCAATTCTGATTGCCCGTGGGACGGCTCTTTAAGGATTGCAGATTGTAGCCGCTCCGACCGATGCACTCCACCGCCTGTCCCAGTGCGCCCGGCGCATCCCGCACCGTAAAAAACAGGATGAAATGCGCGTCCCCCGCTGCGGCGGTACACGGCGTTTTGGTAAAGACCGCGAACCGTGTGGTGTTGTTTTTCTGCGTGTTGATGCCGTGCCGCAGGACGGACAGCCCATAGCGTGCCGCCGCTTCCTCGCCCGCGACCACGGCGATGTCTAGCCGATCGCTCCCTGAGACCGTCTGTGCGGCGACCGCCGTGTTGACCGCCTCGGTGCGCGTCCATCCGTGCCGCTCCAGATACTCACTGCACTGGGACAGCGCCTGCGGATGGCTGACCACCTCGGTGATGTCCTCCATGCGCGTGCCCGGCTTGACCAAAAGGCTCTGCACCACGGGCAGATCGAATACGCCGCTCACCGAGAGATCGCCCTCATACGCCAGATCGACCACGGAGTTGACGTCCCCTGCAAAGCTGTTTTCAATGGGAAGCACCGCGCAGTCGCACTCGCCCGACACCACACTGCGGTATGCCGCGCCGAAGTCCGCACAGGCGACCGTCTGTCCCGACGGGAAAATGCGTCTTGCAGCAAGGTGAGAAAACGCGCCCTCAATGCCCGCAAACGCGATCCGCATGCCCTCGGTGATGCGCTTCTGGTATCGCTTGGAGATCTCAATCTCGGCGCGCAGGAAGTCCATATAATAGGCGCGAAGCTCGTCGTTCACCAGTGCGGCACAGCGCGAAAGCAACGCTTCCTCCCGCGCGCGGTCGGTGATGGGCAGTCCGTGCTCCCGCTTGTACTCCGCAATGTGCGACGCCGCCTCCATGCGGCGCATGAACAGCTTCGCCATCTGCGCGTCGATCTCGTTGATCTCGGCGCGGTGAAGCGCCAGCCCTGTCTTTTCCGATTCTGCCATATAGTATATCCTGTCCTCTCTGTTGTATCGGCTTCCTTGGGTAATTCCGACGGTGCAACTGCACCGTGCGCGGATCATACGGTGACACCTATAAAAAAACCGCACTTGATTTCGCATGAGATCAAGTGCGGATCGCTGAACCGTTATCGCCGTTTCCGTGCAGCAGACCAAAGGCACGCTGCGTCATCCACGGATAAGTCGGGGGAAAACCGCACGAGCCTGGGTATAAAATCGAATGGAATACATCCGGTCCATGGGATTATCCGCCTTTCTTAGTCATTGTATATACTCTATAACGAAACGCCTAAAAAGTCAATCGGCGCTTTTTACAAAGATGCCCCGCCCCGCCCTGTTCTTTTTCACAATTGTGCACGTTGCGCCCTTGATTTCGTCATATTTTTGCGCTACAATGAGGAAAAATATGAAAAACGGGAAAAAGCGACCCGCACACGGCGGCGCACGAAATCCGATCAAAGGACACCCATATGAAAACGAAAAAGCTCGGCAAATGGCTTGAGAATTACTGGTATCACTATAAATGGCAGACCCTGATCGCCCTGTTTCTGATCGTGGTGGCGGCGGTCTGCATCGGACAGATGGTCACACGCACCGATCCGGACGTTTCGGTGATCTACGGCGGTCCGTGCGAGCTGACGGCAAATCAGATCCACGAGGTCGATCTGGCGCTTTCCTCCCTGCTCCCCGAGGACTATAACCGCGACGGCGAGCGGAGCGCGGAATTGGTGCACTTCCTGCTCATGACCGACGATCAGCGCAAAGCACTGCTGGAGCAAGCCGCGCAGGAGAGCCGGTCCCTTGTCATCAACACAAAGAATCTGGAGCAGAACCGAACCAACTTCACCACGCAGATCGCCGTGGGCGACGCGTCCATCTGTTTCCTCGACCCTGCATGGTATGAGACCGTGCGGGATAATAACGGCTTTGTGACCTTAGAGAGCATTCTCGGCTACCGTCCGGACGGCGCGCTCGACGACTACAGCGTCCGCCTGTGCGACCTGCCGTTTGCGCAGTATTTCGACGCATTCTCGGCGTTTCCGGATGATACCGTGGTCGTTTTCCGCCAAAAGAGCATCACCGGCGGCGCGGGAAGCGACGAATTGTATGAGCACGCCGCCGCCATGTTCCGCAGTCTCATGGCTTGGCGCGGATAAGGGCGGTTTTACAAAAGAAAAAATCCTGCACGTTTGTGCAGGATTTTTTGGTGACCCGTAGGAGAATCGAACTCCTGTTACCGCCGTGAAAGGGCGGTGTCTT
>CABUHM010000046.1:0-8534 GCA_902491355.1 uncultured Eubacteriales bacterium | reverse complement strand
ACTGCACGTTCGAGAAAGGATGCGGAAAAGTTGCGGCAGGCGCGCAGATAGATCTTGACTCTCGTCTCGTTCCAACGGAATGCGGCGGCGATATCGGACGGGGAACGCCCCGCATCCGCCACTGTCTGTACGCGGTACAGGGTGTCGTAGACCGAAACCACCGAGCCTAAGATCAGCTCAGGACGTTCGCGGCGGCTCTTCATCTCGGCATATGCCGTGTAGACCCCGTCCGGATCGCAGTTGAGCATGGCGTTGGAAAAATCGAAATCCCCGATCTCGGGATTTGCGGGAACCACCGTTTCGATATCGGTCATTTCCACGCGTTCGCGTCCGTTGGCATGCAGATAGGCGGACAGCTTCTGCACCTCGTTGTCCAACGCAAACATACTGCTTCCGCAACGCGCGATCAGAGCGCGGCAGACCTCGGGCGATGACATGATCCGTTCTGCCGCAAAGTGCTTTTCCACCCATGAGGCAAGGCGCGCGGGCGTCTCGCGGTCAAAGCGGACGGCGGTCAGCAGTGCGGACAGTTTTTTCAGAAGCGCGGACGGACGGTTCTCGCTCCCGCCGTCAAATTCGGACGGCAGGCAGTAGATGACGAGGACATTCTGCTCGTTCTCGTTCTGATACGCGGACAGACCGGAGATCAGGTCAAGCAGATCCCGAAGCTGTGCCTCGCCCAGTGCGCCGAAGTCCAGATCGTGTACCTCCGTCAGCTTTTGCGTGGAGAAGAAGGGAAGTGCCGAGTAGGCATCGGTAATTTTATGCAGTGTGAAGGAGGCATCGGCGGCGGACAGACGGACGTGGTTGAACACGGCAGTGTTGCTGTCGCCGCACAGCTGTTGCCGCAGGGTCATGAGGCAATGGTGCTTGGTGTATTCCTCTTCGCCGAAGAACAGAAAAATGCCGCTCGGCGCGCCGCGCAGACTGCGGCGAAAATCGCTTCCGCTGAGGATTCCCGTTTTCATGCTTGATGTCTCCTTTCCGACGACATTTTCAGGATCATTCCGCTTCCCGCAGAATACGATCCTCGGGCAGGGGCGTGATGCGCATTTGCAATACGGTACGCTGGGTGCAGATGCCGCGCATTTCGATCACATAGTCCAATGAGACCTCGCCGCCTGCAGGGTCAGCCCGTACATCGACCGCGCGGCTTCTCACGCAGAGATCAAGCGGCATTTCCGCAACCCCCGTGTGATATAGGGTGTGCTGGCGCGGCTCTTTCATGGAAAAGATCATGACGGTGGCGGGCGCGCCCGTCCGCACCATGGTCACCTCTTCGCGGCTGTCCGTGGGCAGGTGGATCTCCGTGACGCAGTTTTCCATGCCCAGCTCTTCGCTTTCCCGATAGCGCAGGACCCATTCGCCGTCCTCCATGCCCCACAGACCGTCGGTGACGTAGCGGATGGTATCGCGCGTGATCTTCGGGCTGTCCTCCGATTCGTCCGCGCCGTGATCTGCCGTGAGCAGCACCGACGGCGTTTCTTCCTCATCCCCGCCGATGAATACGCCGTCATCGGACTCGTCCGGTGCAATGAAATGAAAAACCGTGGAAAGAATTTCCACCGAAACTGCTGTATGCTTCATGTTTTGGAAAAACCTTTCTGTTGCAGTCTCCGCAAATCGGGACATGCTAATTTCAAAGAGAATGAAAAACGGAGGCGGTTCTGCGTGAAAAAATGGATAACGGCGGCGTTTCTTTGCTTTTTGGTGTCGGTGTGCCTGCTGTCGGCGGCAGAAAATATGACCGAGGCGCGCACCGACGGGATCTATGCCGATCGGGACGGCGATTTTCTGTCCGTGCGGGACGGACAGGCGCTTTCTGCTCCGAATACAGTAGATCCGACAGACGACGATCTCCTGACATGCACCCTTGCCGCGTTTCTTTACCGTGCGGCGGGGGATGAGCCGTATGTGCGTCAGATCACGCTTGCCGCCGTGGTGCTCAACCGCATGGCGCATCCCGCGTATCCCGATACCGTGACTGCCGTCATTTCGCAGTTACAGCTTCAGGATCCCGCGCTGTGCTTTGATTTTTCGGTTTCGGCGGATACCGACGCATTTGCTGCGGAAGGCGCGGGCAGACGGGAACGGACGCTCTACGACCGATGTCTGTGCGCGGCGCGGCTTGCCCGCATGGGGTTGGATCCCACGGGTGGCAGTACCGACTGGCAACCGCGTGCGGAGTGAGCGCCGTCCGATATCCTGCGTTTGTTACCTTATAATTATACACGCCCGTTTTTCCCTTGTCAAGTGTACTATGGGGCGGATCAACGTCGTCGTGGTGTTAAAAAACTTATTTTGAGCTTTTTAACACCCCTTGCTTTATTTTTCACTTTTTCGCCCTGCCCGCCCGAGGAGCGCTCAGCCTGCGGCTGAGCGCGGAAATCGGCACGTGGGTTTCTGCAAATTCATAAGATACGTCCGATGCCGATTTCCCGAGGCACGGCAAAGCCGTGCCACGTCCTCGGGCGGGCAGGGCGGCGTCTGTGCGGATTTTGCCGCCTTATTCCATGCCGTAGAACTGTCGGACAAACCGGACGGTGTCGGTCGCCTGCGGGGAGTACCGATCCGCACCGATGGCGGCGGCATATTCCTCGTTGAGAACGGCGCCGCCCACGATGACGCGCGAATCGGGTACCTCGCGGTGTAACAATTCGACGGTTTCCTTCATGGCGGGAACGGTGGTGGTCATGAGAGCGGAAAGCCCCACCAGACGACAGCCGCTCTCGCGCACTGCCTGTAATACGTGTTCGGGCGGGACGTCGCGTCCCAAGTCGATGACGCGGAAGCCGTAGCTTTCCAGAAGCACACGCACGATATTCTTGCCGATATCGTGGATGTCGCCGCGCACCGTGGCTAAAATGACCGCTCTGCCGTTGTTCTCACCCGCCGGCATTTTCCTCCGCAATTCGGAGAATGCCGCAGAGGCGGCGTCGGCACAGGCAAGGAGCTGAGGCAGGAATATTTTCTTTTGCTCAAAGTCCTGACCCGCGCGGTTCAGTGCGGGAACCAGCTCATTTTCGATCAGCGTGAGCGGGTCTGCGTCGGACGCGGCGGCAAGGTCGGCGGCGCTCTTTTTCATGCCGCGCAGAACGGCGTCGTGCAGAGTGGCTTCGGCGGTCGGGGTACCGGTTTTCTCGGTGTCCGCGCGGTCGGCGGCGATCCGTATATAGTCCGCGAAGAGGGGATCCAGACCGTTGAGCGCACGGAATGCGTAATAGGTGTCCCGCATGGGCGCGGAGAACGGGTTCATGATGGCGCAGTTCAGACCGAAGGCAAGGACGTTAGCAAAAAAGGCTGCGTTCAGACGGTCACGCGCGGGCAGTCCGAAGGAAATGTTCGATACACCGAGAGAGGTATACAGCCCCATGGCGCGGATGAGCCGCACCGCCTCTAAGGTGACGGCGGGGGCTTTGGGGTCGGCGGAAGCCGCCATTGCCAGAGGATCGACCACGATGTCCTCGCGCGGGATGCCGTATTCCTCCGCCCGCTCGGCGATGCGGCGCGCGATGTCCGCCCTGCCCTGTGCCGTTTCGGGGATGCCGCCCTCGTCCATGGTCAGCGCAATGAGGACGCCGCCGTATTTTTTCACAATGGGAAGGACCGAGTCGAGACTGCTTTCCTTTCCGTTGACCGAGTTTACCAGCGGCTTGCCGTTGTAGCGGCGCATGGCACGCTCCAAAGCCACGGGGTCGCCCGTGTCGATTTGCAGAGGTAACTCCACCACCGCTTGCAGAGCGGTCACGGCGCGGCACATCATGTCGGCTTCGTCGATCTCTGGCAAGCCGACGTTGACATCGAGCACGGCGACGCCCGCTTCTGCCTGCCGCACCCCTTCGCCCAGAAGATATTCGATGTCTCCCTGCCGCAGAGCCTCCTTGAGCTTGGGCTTTCCCGTGGGGTTGATGCGTTCGCCGATGAGGATGGGATCGGTGCCGATCTCCACCCGTCGGCATCCCGATGTGACAAACGTTCGGCGGGGTGCCGTACCGCTCGGCAGGGGCAACGCGGCGGTTTCTTCGATGGTGCGGCGCAGATATGCGGGCGTGGTGCCGCAACAGCCGCCGAGCACTGTCGCATAAGGCGCGATCTCCCGCATGGCGGCGCAGAACTGCACCTCGTCGGTGCGGTAAACGGTCTTTCCATTTTCGCTCTCGGGCAGACCCGCATTCGGGTTGCAGACCACGGGCAGGGAGGTGGCTTCGGCGATCTCCCGCACAAGGGGCAACATCAGCTCGGGACCGAGAGAGCAATTCAGCCCCACGGCGTCCGCGCCCAACCCCGCAAGCACCACTGCCACCGTGGTCGGATCGGCGCCGGTGAGCAGCTTTCCGTCCTCTCCGTAGGCATTGGTCACAAAAACGGGAAAGTCGCTGTTTTCCTTTGCCGCAAGCAGTGCCGCCTTGGTTTCGTAGAGATCGCTCATGGTCTCGATGAGAATGAGGTCAACGCCGCAGGCAGTGCCCTCGCGCACGGTGGCGGCGTACATTTCCACCGCATCGTCAAACGGAAAGTCGCCGAGCGGCTCCAAAAGATGTCCGCTCGGGCCGATATCCAGCGCCACATAAGCGTCCGGATATGCCTGTGCCGCATCCTTGGCACAGGCGATCCCTGCGTGCAGAAGCTCTTTCCAGTTTTCATATTTTCGGCAGTTGACGCCGAAGGTGTTCGTTTTCAGAATGCGGCAACCCGCCTCCAGATACTCCCGATGCAGTGCGGTGATCTGTTCCGGCTTTTCCGTGTTCCAAAGCTCGGGCGGCATACCGGCAGGCAGACCTCTTTCCTGCAGGATACTGCCCGTACCGCCGTCAAAATACAGACGCTTTCGGCGGATCTCTGACAAAATTGATCTCATGGTAACACTCCTATGATGGCAGTGATGGATTTCATGGGGTGCATGAACAGGGATCCGTCCAGATGGATCCCGAGTGTGACCGATGCCTGCAACCAATCCAGAACCGCAGGCTGTACCGCAAGACTCAGATCGCCGTAGCCCGGGCTGAAGCGCGGACGGTGCGCCCTTTCCCGAACTGCAAGCGCCTGTGCGATATCGCACACTGCCTCGATGGCGGCGGATGCCAGCGCGTCGCACAGGAAGGCGTCCCGCACGTTCACTAAGCGCTCGCGCTCCCAAAGGCGGTCGATGCCCGCTCCCGCCGTGACCGACAGAATGATTCCGCTCTCGCATCCCGCCAGATTCCGTGCCAGACTGTGGCTGTTCCACTGTCCCATGCCGAGGTCGCACACATCGCCCGAAACCGAAACGGGGCACGGCCGCCATGCGTAGCGGAAGTCGGCGGCGCTCAGCACCTTATCAAGACAGCGGCGCAGATCGGCGTCCTGCGGATCGTAGGGATAGCCGAGCCGTGCGGAGGCTTCTTTTTCGGAGATCTGCACCTCGTCTCGGGAAACGGTCCCGTAGTGTAAATCCGTGTACGTCATTTGATGATTTCCGAAAGGTTGTCGCGGATCTGCCGTGCCACGTCGGGCTTGTTCATGGAGTACACATGAACGGCATTCACGCCGTTTGCAAACAGATCGATGATCTGCTCGGTCGCGTATGCTACGCCCGCCTGCTTCATTGCCGCAGGGTCGTCGCCGTAGCGATCCACAATACGCAAAAAGTGCTGTGGCAGGGTGTTCTGCGAGATGGAGCAGATGCGTTGGATCTGGCGCGCGTTGGTAATGGGCATGATGCCGGCGACCACGGGAAGGTCGATCCCTGCGCGGAGGAGACGGTACATATAGTTGTAGAGAATGTTGTTGTCAAAAAACATCTGCGTGGTCAGGAACGAGCAACCCGCGTCCGCCTTTTTGCGGATGCCCTCGATGTCTGCGGCACTGTCCGCACTGTCCGGATGCTTCTCGGGGTAGCATGCTCCGCCCACGCAAAAGCCGCCGAAATCGCAGATCTCGCGCGTCAGTTCACTGGCGTAACGGTACACGCCGGGGCAGTTTCCGTCCTGCGGAATGTCGCCGCGCAGGGCGAGAATGTTCTCGATCCCGTTCGCGCGGAGCTGTTCCAACTGGCTGTGTACCCGATCGCGGGTGGAGGAAATGCAGGTCAGGTGCGCCAAGGGGGTCACACCCATTGCTTTCAGTTTTGCCGCGATCGCCACGGTATAATCGGAGGTACCGCCTCCCGCGCCGTAGGTGACGCTCATATACGAGGGGGAAAGCTGTGCGATTTCTGCCGCCGCACCGCTCACGCTCTCAAAGGAATCACTGGTTTTGGGCGGAAAGACCTCAAAGGACAGGCTGGGTCGTTTTCCGCCGATAATATCGGTAATTTTCATATTCCCGCATACCTCCGACCGTTTTACCTATTATAGCAGTAGGTTTTTGAAATGTCAAGGCTTCATCGCGTAATTCCGACAGCGTAATTGCGCCGTTTGCGGGTCGCGAGGCGACGTTTTCAGTCGTTTGGGTGCGCCGCGGCTGTTTTCCTTGACAAATTCCGGGGGTCGTGTTATCATATGGGCAGAATGAGAGGAATACGGACATGAAAAAAACAGGAAGCCTTGCCGCCGTCCTCTGTGCGGCGCTGATATTGACAGGATGCAGATATTTCCCGTCGGTGCCGTCATCGGGCGAGCCGGTCACAACGCCGTCCCATGCGACCGACACATCCCCCGTCACCGACGATGCGCAGACCACAGCGCCCGTGACCGAACGGGAGCCGTTCTGGGAGGCGAGCGCAACCTTGGTCGAAAACGGTGCGCTGACCCTGACCGTGGTCAGCGGGGAGAATGCGGCGGACAGTGCCGCACTGCTGATCGCCTCCCTGCCGCAGGGCGTGACGTCGGGCGAGGTGCAGTCGCCCGAGCTGTTTTCGGGGGACGGCAGACTGCTTCTGTCCCTGACCGCGGACGGAGAACCCGACGCCTATTCCGTGCGGGTCGATGCGGACGGCTTGGTGCTTTCCGCAAATTCCGAGGAGGCGCTGACGTGTGCCGTGCGGTCGTTTTGCGCCGTGCTTGTCGAGAATCTGACCAACGGTGTCTGCCGCGTCGAGCTTTCCCGTCTTACAGTCGAAAACCGTCCCCTGCTTCCCGTTCCGCAGGGCACGGATACGCCCGAACCCGTTTCCTCCGCCTTTTCCTGCCGCACGTATGCCTTTTTCGAGGTGGACGAGGGGGATTATGCGCAGTTTGAATCGGCGCTTCTTTCCGCAGGCTTTGCCAAGAGCGCGGAGAACCGCATCGGGGAGAATCGCTTCGGGACGTATTTGTGCGATTCCCACGCCGTGTCCCTTGCCTATTTTTCGGCTGACGGCACACTGACCGCCGTCTACGATCCCACGTCTCCCGCCGTGTCGGAGCAATCCGCCGAATGGGACAAGGTCACAGATACCTCGCTGACCCAGCTCGGCTGTGCCTATGAGGTCGGAAATTTCGGGATGGGCTACCTGATCACGTTGGAGGACGGCTCGTACATCGTCATCGACGGCGGTACCGATGAGCCGGATGCCGCAGGCAAGACCGCGCATGAGCGTCTGTATGAGTTGATGGTCGCAAATAACCGCCGCGCCGACAAGACCGTTCTGATCCGCGCATGGTTTCTGACGAACGGCAAATATGACCATGCCACCCTTGCAAAGCGCTTCTTTATGGAATACGGCGATCGGGTCACGTTGGAGCTTTTGGCGCTGAACTTCCATCCGACGGTCGGTACGACCACCGAAAAAGAGGTGCGCACCGCCGCGCGTCTGTGCGGAGAGGACGCGGAGATCCGCATTCTGCACACCGGTCAGAGCCTGACGTTTTGCGGTGTGACCGTCGAGGCGCTGTACACTGCCGATCTTACGGCAGGCGACGGGGAGATCTCCGAGGACGACACCTCCATGATTCTGCGGGTCACGGCGAAAGGACAGACCGTCCTGTTCTGCTCGGACATGGGGGAGAAAACCGCGCAGTCTCTGACGCGGAGATACGGGAATACCCTGAAATGCGATCTGTTGCAGATTCCGTCTCACGGGGAGACCGATGCGGTGTCCGAGAGCGTCCTCACCGAGTTTTATCGCTCAGCCGACCCCGAGATCATTCTTTGGCCGCATGCGGATGCCAATATCGAGCAGTTGAGAGCATTGCCTGCGAATGATTATCTTTTGAATCAGCTCCATGTGAAATCGGTGATCACGGGCAGTGATACACCTACGGTGCTCAAGCTCCCGTATGTCGGGGCGTGAATATTCCCGTTTGGGGGTTTGCGGGCGACCGATGGTCGCCCGTTTTTCATCTATCGTATGATATAATCAAAGACATTGAAGATTTCTTTACACAAAGGGGCTTTCTTAAGGTGACGTGCGCGGACAGGTCGATTATATGCGAAATACGGTCGTTTTTCGGCGGGCGACCACTGGTCGCCCCTACGAAATCATGACGGAATCGGTGCGCAGAAATTATGTCAAAATGATTCCAAAAATGCGCTCGGTTTATGCGACCTGTTTGCTCTCTTCATTGTAGGGGCGACCAGTGTGTCAAGAGTAACCTTGTAAACAATGTGTGCAAGGACCTTGTATACACATTCGG
>CABUHM010000045.1:0-8823 GCA_902491355.1 uncultured Eubacteriales bacterium | reverse complement strand
TCTGACGGTCTCCACCATGATGCACGGCGAATACGACATCGACGATGTGTGCCTGTCGGTTCTGAATATGGTAGGCTCGGGCGGTTTGCTCGGTAAGGTGCTTCCTCCGCTCACCGACGATGAGGCGGCACGTCTCCGTCACAGTGCGGACTGTCTCAAGGACGTTATTCGGAGCATTGATATCTGACATCCACGGTATTTTTCCGTCGACGAGGGGGTGGACTTGCCTTGTCGGCGGCGGTCATTTGCCGGAAATGAATATACAATCGGCAGTGCCTGCTTTATTTGAGGTATTGCCGGAACAGTAAAAGAAAGGTAGAAATATCATCATGTCATTTTCCCTGAACGCATTATCTTTTTTAATGGTATCCGTGTTTGCCATTGCGGCGCTCGGGTATGCATTGGGCAGAGTGACCGTCAAGGGCGTTTCTCTCGGAACTGCCGGCGTGTTCGTCATCGCACTGCTTTACGGCGCGTTTTTCAGCACGCAGATCTCCGATATGATTGTTCTCACGACCACGGTTGACGGCGTGAAGCAGTCGGTCTCCTATGCATCCGATGCGCTGAAGATCGTGGAGAACCTTGGACTTGTGCTGTTTGTCTCGTCCGTCGGCTTTATCGCAGGACCGAACTTCTTCAAGAACATGAAGAAGAATTTCAAGTCCTACGTCTTCCTCGGCTTTGCCATCATTTTGGCAGGTGCGCTTGCCGCTATTGGTTGTATCGGCATCGGACGTCTGGTCGAGGGCGGCAGTGAAGGTTTTGATCCCAAGGAGCTGACCGCGATCGTCACCGGACTGCTCTCGGGCGCGCTGACCTCCACTCCTGCGTTCTCCGCCTCTAAGGAGACGGTTGCCGCAGACCATACCAACGCCGTGACCGTGGGCTACGGCATTGCATACCTGTTCGGCGTTGTGGGCGTGGTGCTGTTTGTGCAGTTGATCCCGCGTATCGTTCATGCCGATATGAACAAGGAACGCGAAAAGCTCCTGTCTGTCTCCTCCGCATCCCCCACACAGAATCTCAAGAATTTTTTCCGCTTCGACGATTACGGCTACATGCCCTTTGCTCTGGCGGCGGTGCTCGGTATTCTGATCGGTAACGTGAAATTCTTCCACTTTTTCTCACTGACCACCACGGGCGGCTGTCTCCTGGCGTCTCTTGTATTCAGCCATTTCGGTCGTATCGGCAAGATCTGTCTAAGACCCGAGAAAAAGCTGCTTGAAGCCTTCCGGGAGTTGGGTCTGATGCTCTTTCTGATCGGAGCGGGCGTTCCCGGCGGCATGCGCTTCTTAGAGTATTTCAAGCCGGTGTACTTTGTATACGGTATGATCATGACCACGGTACCCATGATCATCGGCTACTTCATCGCAAAGTATATCCTCAAGATGAGCCTGCTCAACAACCTCGGTGCCATTACGGGCGGTATGACCTCTACGCCGGCACTCGGCACACTGATCCATGTCTCGGGAACCGACGACGTGGCTTCCGCTTATGCCGCAACGTATCCGGTCGCCCTCATCACGGTGGTCGTGGTCTGCCAGCTGATCATCAATCTGTTTTGACCGAATCCGGTGTGAAATGCGGTTTGTACTTCACACTGCGCAATAAAAAGGAAACGCATGCATTCCGTTTCGGGCTGTGTGCGTTTCCTTTTTTCTTTGAATAGGGCTTGTTGCTTTCGGGAAGTCTGTGCTATTTGAGGGTATCGCCCTTGTCCCTCGTCTCGCGCAGGACTGCGGTAAAGGTCACGGAGTGACCGTCGTCCGAGGCGGCGCGAATGAAGCCGTTATGGGCTTCCGCGATACTGCGGGCAATGGACAGACCGATGCCGAATCCCCCGTCCTTGACATTGCGTGCCTCGTCCGCACGGTAGAAGCGGTCGAACAGGCGCGCAAGCTGATCGGGCGGGATCGGCTCACAGGCGTTCCGACACTGAATGATCACGTCCTTTTTCTCGCGGGTCATGGTGAGCGTGATCTCCGAGTCGGGCAGTGCATATTTAACGGCGTTGTCCAACAGGACGGAGACTAACTGACGGACGGCATATTCGTCGCCCGTGTACTCCGTGTCGGGTTCGATGCGGGCATTGAGGGTTAAGCCGCGAGAGGCGGCATAGTCATAAAACGAATCCGCCGTTTCGGTGAGAGCATCGCTGACAGAGAAGCGGGCAAAGTGCAGACGCGGCTTGTCCTCGTCCAATTTGGCAAGCGTGACCAGGGAATTGACAAGATTTTTGAGCTTTTCAATCTGATAATTTGCCTTGTCGATCCATTTTTGCTTGCCCACATCCATTTCCAAAACCGAAAGGCAGGTCGCAATGACCGTGATGGGGGTTTTCAGCTCATGGCTTGCGTCGGTGATGAACTGCTTCTGCTTTTCAGTCGCCCGAACCATGGGCGCTATGGCGCGGCGGGAGGAAAGGCGGATGATGATATATACCAGAACGATGCAGACGGCGGCGGCGATCAGGGAAAGCATGGCGGTGCTTGCCACCGAGCGAAGCTCCTGATGACAGTCTAAAAATATCGCCATCCAACGGTCGTCGCCCACGCGGTGTACCGAATAGCGATAGCCCGCCGTTGCGCCGTTGCCCTCTCCGTGCCCGACGGCAATGCTCAGATAGTGTGCGGTGTCGTCCTCGGCGACGGCGGCAATATGGGTCAGATCGGCTTTTGTCAGTGTGCCGCCGTCATCGTAGAGCAGGACGAAGTATCGGGTGGAAAACGGCGTTTCGGGCGTAAAAAATCCGTCCTGTCGGTCGTTGGGCTTCTGCGGGTGCGGGATTTCCGGAATTTTTCCCTGATTGTTGTAGATCATGTTCAGCATGCGGTTCTGCTCATTGCGGACCGAGATGTAATTTGCGGCGTTGACCGCAACACACAGCAGAAGCATCACGGCTGTGACCGCCGCCATGGAAATCCGTATGAATTTTTTCTGTAGCTTCTTAATCATTGCTGTGCTCCGAGCTGATAGCCCAACCCTCTGATGGCGTTGACCGTGACGGCGGAATCGATGGATTTCAATTTCTTACGAAGATTGGATATGTGCACCCAGACCACGTTGATCTCGGCATCACTGTCCCATCCCCAAACGCGCTCCATGATGCGGTCGGCGGAAAACACGACCTGCGGATCGCGCATGAAAAGCTCCATGACCTGAAATTCCCGTCCGCAGAGGCGCACGGTCCTGCCGTTTGTGCGCAATTCGCCGTTTGCGCAGTTTAATTGCAGATCGGCATAGGACAGCACCGTGGGCTTGTATTCGCCGCCGCGCCGCATCATGGCACGTACCCTGCATATCAGCTCGTCCGGTGCAAAGGGCTTGGGCAGATAATCGTCTGCCCCTGCGTCAAAGCCCACGATACGGTCGTCCTTCTGCGACTTTGCGGTCAGCATCATCACAGGCGCGCGAACACCCTCGGCACGGATCTTTTGCAGAACCTCAATACCGTTCATTTTCGGCATCATGATATCCAGAATGATGGCATCATATTCCGCGTTCACGGCATACTCATAGGCGGAAATGCCGTCGTTGACCGCATCCACCGAAAACTGGTTCTTCTCAAAAAAGACCGTGAGCGCTTCCGCCAGATCCGGTTCATCTTCGGCAATCAATAAACGCATTGCAAATCCCGTCCTTCCGTTACGGCATGTAAAATATGATCAATTTCGGAAAAGGCACATCAGAGCGCCTCTCCCGTGCTTTCTCTGCCGCATATCACGTTGAGGTTGCCGTTGCGACAGCGGAGAGCATCGATAAACGCCTTGGGCGGCATCTCATCCTTGAGTACGATTCTGTATTCCAGCTCGTACAGGGTACCCATGTTGGTGGTGCGCACCTTTTCCAAAGAATACTGCATGGTGTAGGCATCGAGCACATCGTCGAACAGGCCGTCATAGTCTAAATTCTCGGGTATCGTAATTTTGAGGATGCGCACGTCGGATGTCCGTCCGCCGAAGCGCGTGAGGCTCAGAACGATAAATACCGCACCGATGATGACAAAGAAGATGGCGGCAAGCACCACATAGCCCATGCCCGTGGCAAGACCGATCGCCATAGCCAAAAACAATGCGCAGATCTCGCGTGCCGTGCCGGGTGCGGAGCGGAAGCGGACCAGACTGAACGCGCCTGCCACCGCCACGCCTGCGCCGATGTTGCCGTTGACCAGCATGATCACCACCTGAACCACGGCGGGAAGGACGGTGAGGGTGACGGCAAAGCTCTGGGAGCAACGGTTTCGGAACATGCTGAGAGCGGCGATCCCGAAGCCTAGAACGAGGGATACCGCGGTACAAATGAGAAATACGGGAACCGTGATCGAGGTTCCGATAATAGAATTAAGCACTGATCTGCGCCTCCTTTGAGATGGGTTCGGTTTTTCGGTTCAGAATAAACTGCGAATAGCAGGTGCCGAATTTGGAGAACGATGTGGGAAATGCGCCGATTTCCGAGAGCAGACCGCTGAGCCACAGCGGGCATGCGGCGGGAAACTTGATTTCCATGAGGATATCGTCCGTGGAGAGGACGGGTGCTCCCGCGTCGCCCAGCCGCAGATCCAGATCGGTCATTCTCCATCGGATATTGCGGTCAAGAGTGATGCGCAGTCCGCTGTCGGCGATGTCAGCATATGCCTCACGGTCATAGGCAATGAACACGCGCGGTTCGGCGCGGTGCAGCTCCTGAAACCATCGAACCTCCCGCTCGATCTGGCTGACGGGCGCGATATCGCTTCCGTACCGCAAAAATTCAGGTGCAGTGCATGCCTGCGCGGCAAATCTCCGTTTGTATACGACACCCTTGTACTTTTTCTTCAGCTCGGTGTACACCGTGTCCCCGTCCTGCGGGATGCCGTAGCTGCGAATGCGGAGCTTTTCCTTATATACGGGCTTCTCCAGAGAAGCACGGATCAGATCCCACTGCTCGGTGTCATAATAAATGTTGCAAATCGTCGATTGTGCAAAACGGTCTGCTTTCATATACGGCAGCATGCCGTTCTGCAATGCGGAAAGCTGTGCGGGTGTGAGAAAGTATTTTTTCTCGTACCGTTTGAAGATGTACTGTGTTTGAGTCATCTGCGGCAACCTCCTTTCGTAAGAACAGGATAAAACGCGAACTTAAAGGCAACCTAAAGAAAAAAAGAAAAATCCTTTAGGTCAGTTTTAGCCGGAGTCGGTATACTGGGGACATCAAGAATAAGGGGGCGAAAACGTATGAAACATATGAAAAGAAAACTCGCACGTTGGACGATGAACGCCGTTTGCTTTTTGCTGGCGGTTGGACTTCTTTGCTCCTGCGTGCAAAATGAAAACAGGGAAGAGAACGGCGAGGGCGGAAGCACCGTCGCATCGGACACGGTCTCGGTTTCAATTCCCGAGGATACCGATGTGACACCGCCCGAAACCGAGGACACCGTGACCGTTTCACTGCAAGGGCGGTCGGCACAGATTTCGGGAGACGGTGCGCAGGAGAA
Organism: uncultured Eubacteriales bacterium; assembly: GCA_902491355.1. Lineage (GTDB taxonomy): Bacteria > Bacillota > Clostridia > Oscillospirales > CAG-272 > UMGS2055. Next base: position 3,350 of record CABUHM010000045.1, on the reverse strand, counting down.
CGACGGCGTGATCACCGTGACGGCGGGCGGCACCTACTGCGTGAGCGGAAGCCTGAGCGACGGACGGATCATCGTCAACGCGCCGAAGCAGGAGGTTACGTTGATTTTGCAGAACGCCGACATTCACTGCTCTTACGGCAGTCCGCTGTATATCTATGACTGCTCCGAGGTGACAGTGTATCTTGCCGACGTCTCGGAAAACACCCTGTCGGACGGGGAAAGCTACATCTTTGCGGATTCTCTGTCCTCTGCCGCCGACGAAGAGCCGAATGCATGCCTGTATGCCAAGGACGATCTGATCATCGCAGGGAGCGGAAGCCTGACGGTCAACGCAAATTATAATAACGGTATCACCGGCAAGGATACGCTGAAAATCGAAGGCGCGACCGTCACGGTGGTCAGCAGCAACCACGGCATTAACGGGAAGGATTCCTGTTATGTAAAGGGGGCAACGGTCACGGTGGAGTGCGGCGGTGATGCGCTCCGTTCCACAAACGACTCGGACAGCACCAAAGGAAACATTGCCGTGACCGATTCCGTTCTGCGTCTGACATCGGGTGAGGATAGCATTCAGGCGGAAACCACACTGTATCTGCGCGGTGTGACCGCAAATGTGATCGCAGGCGGCGGGAGCAGTGCGAAGGCAGATTCCGAAACCGGCACCAAGGGTATCAAATCGGGCGGGGATATGCAGATCGTTGACGGCACGTATGTGATCGATTCGTGTGACGACGGCATTCACACCAACAGCAGTGTGAGCATCGAGGGCGGCAGCTTCACCGTCAGTACAGGCGACGACGGCATCCACGCCGACGAGACGGTCACAGTTTCCGACGGAAGCATTGGGATCACAAAGAGCTATGAGGGGGTCGAGGGCGCAGTGGTCAATATCACGGGCGGCGACATTTCGATCAACGCAAGTGACGACGGCTTGAATGCCGCGGGCGGACGCGACCAAAGCGGGTTCGGAGGACGTCCGGACAATTTCGGGAACAATTCGTCGTATGCGATTAACATTTCGGGCGGCAGGATTGAGATCAACGCCTTGGGCGACGGAATAGACTCTAATGGCAGTCTATGCATCTCGGGCGGAGAAGTTTATGTCAGCGGTCCAACCGATAACGGAAACGGTGCATTGGACTACGACGGCAGTGCAAGCATCACGGGCGGCACGGTCATAGCCGCAGGCTCGTCGGGCATGGCGCAGAACTTCGGCAACGAATCCACGCAGGGGAGCATGTTTCTGACCTTTTCTCGGGCAACCGAAGGAAGCGTCACGCTGTGTGATGCGGACGGAAATATTCTGGCGCGGTACACGCCGCAAAAGCAATACAGCTGTGTGGTAGTCAGCTCGCCGTCTCTTGTGCTCAACGGTACGTATACCGTGACGGCGGGTACGCAGACCCGGACCGTGACCCTGACCTCGCTCATCTACGGTGGCGGTATGTTCCCCGGCGGTGGCGGCGGCATGAATCCGGGCAATATGCCGAACGGCAACCGTCCGGGCGGCAGACCGAATGCGGGCGGTCAAGCACCGAGCGGGGAAGCGCCCGACGGGAATCCTCCGAGCGGCGATTTCGGCGGGGAAACCCGTGACGGAATCGGGGAACGCGCCTGATCCTCTCTGAAAAATCTCTATATATTCTGCAAGCCGACGGTCATAGGATTGACCGTCGGCTTTTGTCATAAATGAGATGCTCCCGTTCAGCGGGTCTGCAAAAGACGCTCGGCAAGCGCGGTATCCGGTGTCACGTAGGCGGTCTGATTTTCGGAATAGGTGACAAAGCCGGGACGCGAGGCGGGCGGTTTTTTCAGGTTCCGTACCATGGTGTAGTCCACGGGCACCTTTTCGCCTGTGGGGAGGGAGGAATAGCACGCGGCAATGACGGCGGCTTCGGTCATGCTTTGATTGTCGGGCGTTTTTCCGTCGGTCTGGAGAATGACGTGCGATCCCGGGGCATTTTTTACATGAAACCAATAGTCGAACCGCGAAGCCTCACGGAAGGTGAGACGGTCATTCTGCAAATTGTTGCGCCCGCACAGAATGGTCATGCCGTTGCTCGACAAAAAGCGGAGCGGACGGCTCTGCGGGATCTTCATACGGCGCTTTTCCGCATGGTGCGAGCCGTATCCCGCCTGGGCGAGCTCGGTGCGTATCTGCTCTAAATCCGCTTCACCGACGGCACGCATCAGCGCGTCCTCCACCGTGCTCAGATACAGTAGCTCACTGCGCGCCAGTTCACACTGGCGGGTCAGCTCCCGCTGTGCCGTTTGTGCCTTGGTGTACTTTTTGTAGTATTGCTGTGCGTTCTGTGAGGGCGTGAGACGCGGATTGAGGCGAACCGTCACCTGCGGTAGCTCGTCGCTGTAATAGTCGGTCAGGGTGATCTCGGACGCACCGCGGCTGATCTGATAAAGGTTCGCGGTAATCAGATCGCCCGTCTTGCGGTATTCCTCGGCATGGCCGCACTCTGCCAGATCGTGCATTTGCAGATGGATCTTCTTTTCCAGACGAGCCTTTGCGTTGCCGAGCAGACGGATCAGGTCGGACGCGCGCTGACGGATGCGATCCACACGGTCGCGCTCGGCGAAAAAGTCGTCGAGCATCGCGCCGAAGGTGCCGTAGGTGCGCACGGTGACGCTGTCGCCGTACTGGCGCACGGGGAGGCAGGAATATTCAAACGGACGACCGTCCTGTATCAGAAGAACGGGCACAAACGCTTCGTTTTGCAGACGTTCGACCGCAGACGAAAATGCGTTCCACAGGCGTTCGGCGTCCTGCGGCGCTCCCGCTTCATATGCGATCTCCCGTGCCGTGAGCGGAGAAAGTCCGCGATAGCGGGTTAGAAGAAACCGATCGGGCGACACCTCGCCCGCGTCTGCCGAAAATGCGGTGCAAAACGTCTCGCGTGTGACGCTTCGGGGATCGGCTTTATCCTGCGACGGCGGCATGTGATAGGTCATGCCCGGCAGGAGCTGGCGCTTCTGGCTTGTCGAAAAATCGACGGGACGGAGCACGCCTAAAATTTTATCGTTTTCGTCGCACAGCACGACATTGGAATATTTCCCCATGATCTCGCAGATCAGATATCGCTTTGCCGCAAAACCCATTTCGTCGTAGCCCTCGAAGGTGAAGCGAAGGACACGCTCAAAGTCGGGCTGAACGATCTCGGTGAGGCGCGATGCGCCAAGGTGCTTGCGCAACTGCATGCAGAACATGGGTGCGCTGAGCGGGCTTTCCTTTTGCCGCTCCGTGACCGAAACGCGGGCGCTTGCGGGTGAGGCGCACAGCACGAGACGGCGGTTGGTACGGTCACGGTGCATGAGCAGGACGATCTCGTCCTTTTCGG